>DASVEU010000111.1:0-21229 GCA_036380395.1 Gaiellaceae bacterium | reverse complement strand
TGTGACATCGTGCTCGCCGGCGGCGTCGAGCACATGGGACACCATCCGATGGGCGAGGACGTCGACTTCAATCCGCGCTTCGTTTCGGAGCGGCTCGTCGATCCCTCCGCGGTGACCATGGGCGCGACCGCAGAGAACCTGCACGACCGCTTCCCGCAGATCACGAAGCACGACGCGGATGCATTCGCCCTGCAATCCCAGCAGCGTGCCGCGGCTGCGTGGTCGAACGGTGTCATGCGCGAGACCGTCGTGCCGATGAGCGTGTTCACGGACGACGGCTGGAAGCTCGCGGACAGCGACGAGTTTCTTCGCTCTGATACGACCCTCGAGGGCCTCGCGACGCTGCGCACGCCGTTTCGCGCAGGCGGCCGCGTTACCGCGGGCAACTCGGCCGGTTTGACGGACGGCGCAACCGCCTGCTTTCTCGCCGCGGAGGAAACGGCGGCCGAGCTCGGGCTCGAGCCCAAGATGCGGCTCGTTGCGTTCGGGTTCGCGGGCGTCGAGCCGGAGCTGATGGGCATCGGCCCGATCCCGGCGACGAAGCGCGTGCTCGAGCAGGCAGGACTGGCGCTCGACGACGTGGGCCTGTTCGAGCTGAACGAGCCGTTCGCCGTGCAGGTGCTGACCTGGTGCGAGGGAATGGGAATCGATCCGAAGGATCCGCGCCTCAATCCGTACGGCGGCGCAATCGCGTGCGGACATCCGCTCGCTGCGACCGGCGTGCGCCTGATGGCGCAGCTCGCGTACGGATTTCGCGAGCGACCCGACGTTCGTTACGGCTTGACGGCGTTGTGCGTCGGCATGGGCATGGGTGCGGCTTTGCTGTGGGAGAACCTTGGCGCCGGTCACTGAGTTCAAGCTCACGCGAGCGGGCGACGTCGCGCTCGTGACGATCGACAACGGCGAGGACTGGACGAAGCCCACCTTTTTCGGGCAGGAGGCTCTCGAGTCGCTCGATCGTCTGCTCGGCCGACTCGAGGAGAGCGACTTTCGCGCCGCCGTCATCACGGGCAAGCCTTTCGTCTTCGCCGCGGGTGCGGACATCACGGAGTTCCCCGACATCACGCGCGAGCGCGCGATCGCAGGCTCGCGCGCCGGACACGAGCTGTTCGGACGACTCCGTGCGTTGCCGTTCCCGACCGTGGCCGCGATCAACGGTGCCTGTCTCGGCGGCGGTGTCGAGCTGGCGTTGCACTGCAGCGCGCGAACAATCTCCACCGCGGTTCGGCACTTTGCGTTTCCGGAGGTCTTCCTCGGCCTCTTCCCCGCGTGGGGCGGAACGCAGCTCTTGCCCCGCCTTGTCGGGCCGGAAACCGCGATCAAGGTGATCGTGTCGAATCCGCTGCGGCAGAACCGGATGCTGACGGGCCCTCAGGTCGCCGAGCTCGGCATCGCCGACCGGCTGCTCGAGCCGGTTGAGTTCGTCGACGAGTCGCTCGCATTCGCACGGGAGCTCGCCGACCAGCTGCTCGAGCGGCCCGAGCCCGACTGGTCCGATGCAGAGACGATCTTCCGCCGAGCCCGCACTGCCGTGGACGACACGGTGCACGGCGCAGCGCCGGCACCGTACGCCGCGCTCGACCTGATCGCCGGCGCCCAGGAGTGGACGATCGACGAGGGCTACGCCCGCGAGCGGGAAGCGATCGGCGCACTCCTGCCCGGCCCGCAGGCACAGGCCTCGCTCTACGCCTTCCAGCTCGTCGAGCTGCGCGCGAAGAGGCACCCTGCTCGGCCAACCGTGCCGCCGTTGAAGGTGAACAGAGTCGGCATCGTCGGTGCCGGCCTGATGGCGCGGCAGATCGCGACGCTGCTCCTGCGCCGGCTGGAAGTGCCGATCGTGATCCGCGACGTCAAGCAGGAGATCGTCGATGCGGCGCTCGCCGACATCCGCGCCGGGATCGACAGCCAGGTGGCCAAGGGTCGCTACGACGAGGGGAAGGGACGGTTCCTCGCGTCCCTCGTCTCGGGCTCCACGGATTACGAGGGGTTCGCCGACTGCGACCTCGTGCTCGAGGCGGTGTTCGAGGAGCTCGAGATCAAGCAGCAGGTGTTCGCGGAGCTGGAACAAGTTGTGCGGGACGAGTGCGTGCTGGCGACCAACACCTCGGCGCTGTCGATCACTGACATGGCCGCCGACTTGCGCCGGCCCGAACGGGTCGCCGGGATGCATTTCTTCAATCCCGTCGCGCTGATGCCGCTGCTCGAGGTCGTGCGCGCTGCCGAGACGGATGAGGTGACGCTTGCGACGGTGTGGGACGCGGGCGAGAAGCTGCGCAAGCGCCCGATCCTCGTCAACGACGCGCCCGGCTTCGTCGTCAACCGCGTGCTGACGCGAATGACGCGCGTGATCATGGACGCCGTCGAGCACGGGACCCCGGTCGAGGAGGTGGACGAGGCGGTCATGTCACTCGGAATGCCGATGGCGCCGTCCGTCCTGCTGCAGATGGTCGGCCCGCGGGTGGCGAACCATGTCCTCGAACGGATGCACGACGCGTTCCCGGAGCGTTTTCCCTTGTCACCCGCACTGGCGGCGATCGCCGACGGCAATGAGCCGGTCGTGCTCGAAGACGCGCCGCGAACCCGCGAGCAGATCGTCGAGGACGTCCTCGAAGCCGTGGCCGACGAGATTCATCTGATCCTCGAAGAGGGCGTCGTCACCGAAGCCGCGGACGTCGACACTGGCCTCCTCCTCGGGGCCGGATGGCCGTTCTTCCTCGGCGGGATCACGAAGCACTTGGATCAGATCGGCATCTCCGAGCGGCTCTTCGGCCACAAGTTCGCGGAGCTGACCGCCGTGGCCCGCGCCTAACTGGACACGTACCGGTGCCAGGCACGGGTACGCAAGCGTGACGAGTTCGTCGCAGAAGCCGGCAACGCCGCAGGGCGTACGGGCTCGCGGAGGTCGTACCGGTGCCAGGCACCGGTACGAACGTGTGACTGGAGCCGCGCGAAAGTAGGCTCCCGGCATGGCGCATGACGATTGGCGGATCCGGATCGAATTGCCCGACGAGGCCGACGCGCAGGATCTGCTGGGCCGGCTCGGGCTTCGACAGAGCGGCGCGGAGGAGCTCGCCGACGACCTGCGCGAGCACCGGCTGGCCGTGTCCCAGGACGGCGACACCGTGTTCGTCTATGCCGCATCCGGGATGCAGGCCGAGCAGGCGGCGCGCATCATCGAGAGCGAGCTGGAGGACCAGGGCCTGACCCCGTCCCGGTTCGTGACCGAGCGCTGGCTCCAGGACGAGGAACGCTTGAACGACGACCCCGAGCAGCCGGACATCGAGGAGGAGCTGCTCCAGCGCGGCTACGCGCCCTGGGAGGTGCGGGTCGAGGCAGACAGCCTCCGGGAGGCCCACGACCTGGCCGAGCAGCTCCGTTCCGAGGGCTACGACGTCTCACGGACGTTCACCTACGTGATCGCAGGCGCCAGGAGCCGCGAGGAGGCCGTCGAGCTCGCGCGCAGGATCCACGGCGAAGTCGAGCCGGGAGGCGAGCTGGTCTACGAGGTACAGCCCCAGAACCCCTTCGCCGTCTTCGGCGGGCTGGCGGGCTAGCCTCCTTCGGGGGTCTCGGCACCTAGCCGCCCAACCGATATACTGGTTGCACGACGCCCGCCTTGGGGATTCGCGGGGTCGCCTTTTCTTACACAGTGCAGCGCTTTTAGACGCTGCGTCCATGCAGGAAATCAAAGAGCAGCCGACCACAGCGTCGGAGGCGACGGACGGCCTGGTGGCCGACGCCCTCCGAGCCGAAGCCTGGGCGGGCGAGCCCTTCATTCGGGAGGGCGAGGATCCCGCCAAGGTCCTGGCGCCCGGCACTTCCCGCCGGCGCGCATTAGACGACGCCCTCGCCGAGATCGAGGGAGGTCAGCGCACGCCCTCGTCCGGGTGGAAGGTCGAGTACGGCTTCATGCTCGGACTCGAGCGGGTGCTGGCGGAGGAGAAGCCCCACCTCGCGTCGGGAACCGAGTTGCGGCGCCACCAGATCGACGCACTCGCCGGCATGCTGACCGAGCTGATCGCGTCCCACGAGAAGGAAGCGGGGCCGAACGGCAATGGCAACGGCAACGGTGTCGCCGAGGTCGTCGAGGCCGAGGTTGAAGTGGAAGAAGACGACGACGAGCCGGCTGAGGAGTCCGCGGAGGACGTCCTCGATGAAGAGGTGGAGGAGGACGAGCACTACACCGGACCGGACCCCGGTGCGGTTCGCCGCTACCGGTTCCGTCATCCCACGGCATCGGGCAAGACGATTGCGGCAGCGGGATTCGTGGAAGCCGCACGCTCCCTCGGAGTCTTGATCCTCACGCACCGTCGCCTGCTCGTCTCGCAGTTCCAGCGCGATCTCACCGACGAGGGATACGGCGACAGGTTCGCACCGGCAGTCGAACGCGGTAAGGAATCGCTACAGAACGGCAACCCGCTGACCATCCAGACCTACGCCTGGTTCGCGCGTCACCAGGAGACGATCTCCCGCGAGGCATACCAGCTCGTGATCTGCGACGAGGCTCACACCGCGCTCGGCGAGAAGACGAGCGCGGCGATCCGGGCATTCCCGGAGCCGATCTACATCGGCATGACAGCGACCGAGCAGTTGATCGCAAAGCAGGTGTCCGACGTGTTCCCCGCATCGGTCGACGACCTGCCGTTGCAGGATGCAGCGCGACGCGGGCTGATCGCGCCGTTGCGCGACCTGCGTGTCCCGCCGGTCGCCGCGATCAACCAGGTGCCGATCGTCGGCGGCGACTTCGACCAGGAGATCCTGGCGAAGACACTCGACCACCAGGCGCTGAACCAGGCTGCCGCATCGCTGTACCGAGAGCGGTTCGACAACACGCCGGGCATCGTCTATGCCGCCGGCGTCGATCACGCGTACAACCTCGCGAAAGAGTTTCGCGCCGTGGGACTGAAGGCCGAGGCCGTGTCCGGGCGAACACCGCCCGTGCGGCTTGCCGAGACGCTGGCCGCCTACGAGCGCGGCGAGATCAACGTCCTCATCAACGCGATGCTGCTGGCCGAAGGCTGGAACTCTCCGCGCGCGACCATCTGCATGCATCTCGCGCCGACCGCGTCGCGGCGGGTCTATCAACAGCGGATCGGCCGGATCATGCGCACGCATCCGCGGAAGGAGGCCGGGATCGTCGTCGACTTCGTCCCGAAGGCAGCGACGCACAACGAGCGCGTGATCTCGCTGCACTCGCTCCTCGATGCCGACTTCTATCGCGAGGGTGCCCGCGTCACGCCGGCCCCGCGCCGCAGAGTCCAGCGGCGCGCCCGTCGCAAGCTCACACCGGCCCCATGGCTCGTTCCGGTCACCCCCGATGTTCGCCGCCGCCTCGCCGTCATCACCCGTGAGTGGCAGCGCGTCGATCCGAAGTATCTCGACGAGGACGAGCAACGCTACTGGGCGACGATCGCGGGACGCCAGATCCGCTTTGACGAGCGTGCGGCGTTCGTAGAGAAACTGACGGCACGCGGCGCATCGAAGGCGTGCCTCGAGCAGTTCCTCGCGACCTGCGCCGCGGAGAACCCGAACCGGCGCCTGCGCATGATCGCCCTCTCCGACCGCGTGTCGATGACGGTCGAGCGGGCCGACTTCGACGATCTCGTCACGCTCGTGACCCAGGCGCCGACCTGGGAGAAGGACCGGATGGGCGGTGTCCGCGTCCTGCTGCGAGCGATTGCCGAAGGAAAGGCGGACGCGCCGGACCAGATCCTGGCCCGCTGGACCTGGCGCCTCGCGCGCGCCTCGCGGAAGGTGCAGGACCGGCGCGCGAGCGCGGAGTTCCCGGAGGCGAAGCGGCTGCTCGGCGCACTGGCGAACTCCCGCGGTCACCGACACGAGGAGAATGCAGCGAAGCTGGTCAACGTGGCGCTCGAGTTGCCCATGCCGGTCGGTGCGGCGTTGCTCGCATCCGCCGAGGGATACACACCACGCGCAACTCAACTCATCGACGCCGCGCGTGAGCGGCTCGGCACCGTTCACGAGGTCGCGGGCGCGCTGGCGGAGAATCTGCCGCAGCCGAAGCTGAGCTCCGGTCGCTCCCGCAGACGCAAACGGCGTAAGCGCAAGAAGAGCGGCACGCAGCAGCCGCAAACGCAGGGACAGCAGCAGCAGCAGCAGCAGCAGCAGCAGGCCAAGGCACCAGAGGGGCAGGAGCAGCAGGTCGCGGCCGCGGAGGCGCAAAAGCCGAAACCGCGGCCCAGGAAGAAGCCCGCCCCCAAGCCCGAGCCGGCGTCCGCTGAAACGCCGGCCGCCTAAACTGGACTAACCAGGGTGCTCATCCTCGTCCCGATCGCGTTCGCGGCGGGCGTCATCACCGCGTTCACGCCCTGCATCCTCCCGGTGCTGCCGATCGTGCTCGCCGGTGGCGCCGGCGGCGGGACGAAGCGGCGGCCCTACGCGATCGCCGCCGGCCTTGTCACGACCTTCACGGCGTTCCTGCTCGCCGGCGCGTGGTTGTGGGGACTGCTCGGCATCAGCGCGAAGCACCAGATCCAGATCGGAGCGGCTCTGCTGCTCCTGCTGGCGCTGACGCTGATTGTGCCGAAGGTGGGCGAGCAGGTGGAGCGGCCATTCGCTCTGCTCACACGGCGGCGAGCCGGTGACCTCGGCGGAGGCTTCTTCCTCGGCGCCAGCCTCGGCCTTGTGTTCGTTCCGTGCGGCGGGCCGGTGCTGGCATCGCTGACGGCAAACATCGCGACGAATCGCGTCGGTGGTTGGATCGTCGCGATCGCGATTGCGTACGCCGTCGGCGCCGCATTGCCGCTGCTCGCGATTGCGCACGGCAGCCGAGGCCTCGCAGCGCGGTTCCGCCGGCACGCTCAGGCTGTTCGTATCGGTGGCGGCGTGCTGATGGCCGCAGCTGCGGTTGTCATCTACCAGGGCTGGGCGGAGACCCTGCAGATGAAGGTGCCAGGTTATGCACAGCGAGTCCAGAACGCGATCGAGGGGACAGCAACGGCGAAAGAGAGGCTCGACCGCCTCGACGGAAAGGCCAAGCCGGCCTTCGTCGCGCACGGGCAGCGGCTGGCCTCGCAACTCGGCAAGGTGCCGCTGAAGGACTACGGCGCCGCGCCCGACGTCCACGACGTCTCGGCGTGGATCAACTCGCGCCCACTCAGCCTCCCCAAGCTCCGCGGCAAGGTCGTGCTCGTCGACTTCTGGACGTACTCGTGTATCAATTGCCTGCGCACGCTCCCGTACCTGAAAGCGTGGGACGCACGCTACCGCTCGAAGGGCCTCGTCATCCTCGGCGTGCACACGCCGGAGTTCGCATTCGAGCACGATCTCGGCAACGTCCGCGCAGCCGTCAAGCGCCTCGGCGTCGACTACCCCGTCGCACTCGACAACAGCTACGGGACGTGGAAGGCGTACTCGAACCAGTACTGGCCCGCCGACTACCTGGTCGACCAGGCGGGACGGGTGCGCGACGTCCACTTCGGCGAAGGGGACTACGCGCAAACCGAGCGCAACATCCGCCTCTTGCTCGCGGCCGGCAAGGCAGGCCGGCTCCCGCAAGCCGGACGTGACACGGACCGGACACCGCTCGAACTGCGGACGCCGGAGTCGTACCTCGGCTATCTACGCATCGGCAACTACACGGGCTCGCCGCTGCGAACCGACCGGGTCGCCACGTACCGCTTCCCGGCGTCGCTGACGCAAGACTCGTACGCGTACGCGGGCAGGTGGAAGGTCGAGGGCGAGCGCATCGTCGCCGAGGACAACGCGCGTCTGCGCGTGCACTTCCAGGCGCGCACCGTGCACCTCGTGCTCACCGGCCGGGGCTTCGTCGCGGTCAAGGTGAACGGGAAGACGCAGCCCACCGTACGCGTCGATGGGGACCGGCTCTACACGCTCGTCTCGCAGAAGAGCGCCGCCGACGGCGCGCTCGAGCTCAGCTTTACGCGGGGCCTTGCGGCTTACGCATTTACCTTCGGATAGCGGCACTAAGGCTGTTCGGACGGGCCGCGCTCTGGTCCACCGTTGCCGTGCTCGCGCTCGCGCAGGAAGCGCGTGAGCTCGGCGGCGAGCGACTCGCCTGAAGGCAAGTCCTCCTCGTCTTCCAGCAACTCGGCACGCTGCTCGAGCTCCTCGACGTAGGCCTGAGTCTCCTCGTCGGATGCGACCGCCTCAGTCACCTGCTCGCTGTAGCGCTCCGAGGCCTCCTGAAGCTCGGCCGTGTCGATCTGGGTCCCGAGAATGTCGCCGAGCCGCTGACAGAGCGCGAGCGCGGCGCGAGGGCTCGGCGCGAGCGAGACATAGTGAGGGACGGCGGCCCAGAGGCTGACGGAAGGAATGCTTGCGTGGTTGCAGGCGTCGTGGAGCACGCCCACGATGCCTGTCGGTCCTTCGTAGCGGGAGCGCTGCAGGCCTAGCCGCTCGACCAGCTCCGGATCTGTCCCTCCCCCGGTCACCGGTGACGGTCTCGTGTGCGGCACGTCCGCGAGCAACGACCCGAGGGTGATCATCATCTGGACACCAAGCTCCCGTGCCAGATCGACGATCATGCCGGTGAAGGTCTGCCAGCGCAGGTTCGGCTCGATCCCGAGCAGCAGCACCGCGTCGCGATCGAGATCCGGGATCGGCGCGTGGTAGAAGGCATTCTCGGGCCAGTCGATGTGCCGCGTCTGACCATCGACGAGCGAGACGTGCGGGCGGGTCGCCTGGAAGTCGAAGAAGTTCTCCGGCTCGATGTCGGCGAACCGGTCCGCCTCCCAGATCTTGGCGAGGTAACCGCCTGCAAGCGAGGCGCCCTGGCCACCGTCGTTCCAGCCGCGAAATGCTGCGATCAGAACCGGCTCCCGCAGGCTCGGGCGGTCGACAATGCGGAGTTCTTCAGCGATCGGAGAAGTCTACGTTCGGCCGGACGAACACCGTCGCAAGGGCGACGGTGCCGACCCAGACGGTCGCGGCCAGGAAGACGTGCGCCAGCACGAGACCCCAAGGCAGATGCGTCCGCCACTGCAGCTCTCCCAACCCCATCTGGACGAGCAGCAACACGAAAACCGCTGCGCCGAGCTTGAAGAGACGCGGCGAACGGTCACGGCGAGCGGCGAGGTAGCCGAGGCTGAAGATGAAGGTCAGCAGGAAGATCCCGACGGTCGTCGCGTGGGCATAGACAAACGGCGCCAACCGTCCCACCCGGCCGATCTTGTCCGCGGCGCCGCCGCCGGAGTGCGGCCCGGAGGCGGTTGCAAGCGATCCGCTCACGATGAGCACAAAGGCCGCGCAGACGAACGCGAGCCCCAGCCGTTGCAACTCCGGTGGAACGAGCGGTTCGATGCGACCCACGGTCGCCGAGCGAACTTCGAGGACGAGAACGGTCGCGCCCCCGAGCAAAGCGATCGACAGGAGCAGATGGACCATCACGATCGGCCAGCGAAGGTCGGTCGCGATCGCGAGCAGGCCGATCGGCGCCTGCGCCAGAGTCCCGAGGAAGACCGCAAGGGCGAGCCGCCGCAAGAAGCGCGGCAGCCCCGGCACACGGCGCACAGCGAGCCACGCGAGCAGCGTCACCGCAATCGTCACGCCGCCGACGAGCCGGTTGCCGAACTCGACGAACGCGTGCGCGTTCTTGGCCGGCAGCGGATGTCCCGCTTCGCAGCCGGGCCAGTGCCGGCAGCCGAGACCGGAGTCGGTCAGCCGCACCGCGGCTCCGGTGCCGATGATGAGCCACAGCGCGCCGAGTTGCACGAGCACGAGCGGGTAGATCTGTGCAGGAGTGAGAGCGAGCGCCCGAAGCCGAGCGAGCGCCGTGGGCTGGGCGTGCACGGCTTCGAGTCTATTCAGAGGGGATCGAGAATTGCGGGGTAGCCGTCCGCGCCGTCGAACGGGGTGGGACGCGAGCCGAGGAAGAGCGGGCGGTCGGCGGCGTTCAGCAGCACCGGCATCATGTCTGGCCCGCGCAGGTGGCCGAGAATCCCCTCCGCGCACGTGGACTCGCCGAACTCGCCGACGCGATCCGCACGAACTCCGGGACCGGCGACGACGAAGGGCACAGGATCGCCGGAGTGGATCACGTCCGGGGACGCGGGCGTCGCGTGATCGCCGGTCAAGCACACGATCGCGCGGTTGGTCGGCAAATCCACGAGTGCTGCGTCGAGTGTCTCGATCATCGCCCGCTTCTCTCGAGGGTCTTTCGTGTGCCCTGCAGCATCTGCGCTCTTGACGTGGCAGAACACGAACGTGTCGCCTGCCTCGAGTCGCTCCCGTGCGAGCGCGACCCTGCCGCGCAGGTCGGCCGCTGCATCGTCCGTCTCGGCCTCTTCGCGTGCGGCGAGACCGACAGCGCGCGCCAGCCCCCGCAGGAACGCAGAGCTTGCGATGAACGTCCCGCGCAACCCGTGCCGCTGCTCGAACGTCGGGACGTCACGCGGCCTGCCCCACCACTTCAGCGTGATCACGTTGAAGCGCTCGCCCTCGAGCCGTCGCATCACCTCACGGCTCCATTCTTCCGCCGCACGCGCGGTTCGCTCCGCTTCGGGGACCAACGCCTGAGGACGCAGCACGGGATGGCGATCGCGGAAGAACGCGTCGCTGTCGGTCACGCGCTCGTCCGCACCTCCGGAGAGGCGAAGGACTGCCTCACCCCGCCAGACGTGTGCAAGCGAGAACGTCAGGCCGTCGACCGTGATTCCGTTGCACGCCTCGACAAGTCGCTCGGCTTCCTCCGCGTCCTGGTCGGGATCGGGCCGCCCGGTGAGCCACCAGCCGTCCTCACGGCGCTCGGCCGGCCGCAGCGCCGCGTACGCGAAGACGTGCTCCGGGCTTACCTCCTGCCAGCGGCCGAGAGCCTCGAAGACGGCACGCCCGGGAAACTCCTCCGGCCGGTAACCGAACATCGACCAGTGCGCGACCTCGCTCGAGGGCGCCCGTCCCGGCCCGATCGCGTAGAGGACGCCACAGGAGCCCGCGGAGCAGAGGCGGTCGAGATTCGGGGTCGTCGCAGCCTCGAGCCCACTGCGGCCGCCAAGCGACTCGTGAGCGCGGTCGGCAAGCCCGTCCAGCAGAAAGACGACGATCGGATGCATTCAGACCGGGACGCGCTCGAGCGACCGGATCACGCGTGCGACACCCGGAGGAACGAATGCCTCCCAGTCCGCGCCTGAACGCAGTGCGGCCCGCACATCGGCCCCGGAAATCTCCTTGTCCACCCCTTCGTCGAGCACCACCACCTGGTACCCGGCGTCACGCATCCGCTCGAGCTTCGTGCCGCCCCACTCCGAGAACAGCCGCAGGTATTGCGTCACGCCCGCAGGCACGTACGCCGACCACAGCTCCGGCTCGTTCACCGGGAAGGGGATCACGTGCGCGCGAATGCGCTCGTCCTCCGCGACGGCCTCGATCATCAGCAGGCGCTCGACGTACGTGAACGGATTCGATTCGGGCAGGTGGCGCAGGGGATCGCTCGGCTCTTCCTTGATGCGCTGCGGATCCGGATTCGTGATCCCGACGAACACCTCGTCGGACTGCGCGGCCGCTCCCCGCAGATATTCGAGGTGACCGTTATGGAAGGGCTGAAAGCGCCCGTGGATCATTCCGGCGTTCACTCGACGACGACGCCGGCGCCCTCCTCCACGCGACCGATCCTGCGAACGAAGAGCCTGCGTTCGGCGAACTCGGCCTCGAGCGCGGCGCCCTGATCCGCCGGAAGGGAGACGAGCAGGCCTCCCGCTGTCTGCGGGTCGTAGCCGAGCGCGCCGAGCGTCTCCGAGAGACCGTCGGTCGTCACGTGCGCCGCCGCGAAGTCACGGTTGCGAGGATCGCCGCTCGTTCGAACGCCTTTGCGCGCGACGTCGAGAGCTCCGTCGATGGCCGGGAACCGCTCCGACTCGAGCCAGATACCCACGCCGCTGCGATCCGCGACCTCGTGTGCGTGCCCGAACAGACCGAAGCCCGTGACATCCGTGACGGCGTTGGGCTCGAGGCGCCGCAGGACCTCGGCAGCGTCCTTGTTCAGCGTTCGCATCCAGCGGATGGCACGCTCGAGCTGCATGTCGCCGGCCAGGCCCTTCTTGTAACCGGTCATGATCAGCCCGGTTCCGAGCGGCTTCGTCAAGAAGAGCGCATCGCCGGGCTTCGCGCCGTTCTTCGGCCAGATCCCGTCGGGACGAACAGTGCCGACAACCGCGAGCCCGTACTTGGGCTCCTCATCCCGAATCGTGTGACCCCCTGCCAGCAGCCCGCCGGCGGCGCGCACCTGCGCGTCCGCAGCGGCGAAGATCTCCGCGAGCATCTCGATCGGCAGCTCCTCGGGGAACGCAGCGATGGAGAGAGCAAGCAACGGCGTGCCTCCCATTGCAAAGACGTCGTTCAGCGCATTCGTCGCCGCGATCGCGCCGTAGTCGCCGGGATCGTCCACCACCGGCGGGAAGAAGTCGAGCGTGAAGATGAGCGCCCGCTCGTCGTCCAACCGATACACCGCCGCGTCGTCGGCGGGAGCCAGTCCAACGAGCAGGTTCTCCGCCTCCGCCGGGACGAAGCCCGCGAGCAGCTGCTCGAGACGAGCCGCCGAATACTTCGCAGCGCAACCGCCGCACGAGGCGAGATCTGTCAGCTTGACGCGCCCTGTGTCGGTGTCCAAAGAAGCCCTCCCGGGGGTTGAACCGCGAAATGTAGGGGTCTGTGAGCCTTTCGTCTACAGACTGCCGTCGGTTCACCTTGTTACGACCCGGTGCCCGGTTCTATTCCCGCCTGCCGGAAGAGAAAAGGCCACGGAGGAACCATGTGGTTCCCCCGTGGCTTTCAGGGGAGAGGAGGAGCCTTTCGGTTCCCCCGCCGCCCAGTTCGGCACGGCCGGCGCTGCACCTTCCGACTTGGAAAGATGGTTTGGTGGAAAAGGCGGCGCTCGTCACGGGAGGCTCTTCAGGTATCGGCCTTGCCATCGCGAAGATGCTGCGGGAGAACGGCTTCGCCCTCACGCTCGCCGCCAGGACCCCTGAGAAGGTCGAGGCGGCGGCCGAGACCCTCGGCGCCCATGCCGTCACAGCCGACGTTGCGGACGCAGAGGACTGCCGTCGCCTCGTCGAGGAGCATCGCACCCAACACGGGCGGCTCGACGTACTCGTGAACTCCGCCGGCGTGGGGATCGCCGGTCCCATCGACGAGCTCGCGACGAAGCACATCGACCTGCAATTGAACGTCAACCTCCGCGGAACGCTCTTGGTCACTGCCGCGGCACTGCCGATGTTGCGCGAGAGCCACGGCTTGATCGTGAACCTCGCGTCGATCGCGGGGACGAGCCCTTCCTCGCACCTGCCCGTCTACGGCGCGGCCAAGGCGGCCGTGATCAACTTCACGAGCGCCCTCAACAGAGGCGAGGAAAAACACGGCGTTCGCGCGACTGCGCTGAGCCCCGGCTTCGTCGACACGCCGATGACCTCCTGGGCCCCGGTCCCTCCGGAACAGATGATCCGTCCGGAAGACTGCGCCGAGGTCGTGCAGGCGCTGCTGCGGCTCAGCCCCCATGCGCGGCTGCCACACGTCGTGATCGAGCGCGTCAGCACCGAAGAGTCTGTCTTCGGCGCTTAGCGTCCCGCCGTCTAGGCTTGGAAACGCGTCGGTTTGACGCGTTGCCGCGCAAGAAAGTGCTCGACCGCTTCCCTGTGAACGCGGAGGACGCGGCCGACACGCACCGCATCCAGCCTCCCGTCGTGGATCAGCCGCCGGATCGTTTCCGGGTGCACGCCGAGCTGATCCGCAACCTCGCGAACACTGACGAGTCCGGGTTCTTCGCCTGTTGCAGACACGGTCGTGGTCCAAGCCTTGCACGTTCTTCGGCCTCGCGCATCAGCCCTCCGAACCAGGCGTCGAGGATTGGCGGGCGACTGCACAAGGTGTGCCTCCAGCGACCCGGGGCTGGGCGCGCTTCGCTCCGAACGACTCGTCGTAGAGCCACAGCCTGCCGCCAAAGCCATCAGCGCGAGGGCCACGAGCAAAGCGCGCGCACGTTCACTTTAGATCTCTGCGCCGTCGTGCGGCCCTTCTGGCCACAGACTCAGCGCCGGCAGCAGGGCTGTCACGATGATGATCGCGAAGACCGCAAAATAGATCAGGCGAGCTTTGGACACGGTGGTCACCTCCTCTCGAGAGCTGGCTTAGAAGCGGACGTCTTGCAGGGCGTCGGCAGCCTGGCGATAGAGCCGGGAGGCAGCCCGGTCATCGCCGCGCCGGGCGGCGAGATCGCCCTGGGCGACCCAGGCCGATGCGCGATGACTTCCGGAAGAAAGCTGGTCGTATGCACGCTCGCCGGCCTGGAGCGCCTCGTCGGCCTCGTCGAGCCGGTCCTGCTCGAGCAACGCCCGGCCCAGGACGAGATGGGCGTTGCCGATCTCGGCGATCTCGTCGACGCGGTCGCCGAGCAGCTCGAGCGCGTAGCGCGCCTGCTCCTCGGCCCGCTTGACGTCGCCGGTGCGCAGATGGACCTGGGCGATGCCGTTGACTGCGTGTGCGGCCTCCGCGTCGTTGCCGACCTCGAGCGCGATGCCGACCGCGTCCTTGAGGAAGTCCACGGCCTCCTCGGGATGGCCGAGGAGGAAGTTGATCCCGCCGAGGTTGTTGAGCAAGCGGCCGAGATTGCCGCGGTCCGACAGCTCCTCGTAGGCGGCCTTGGCGCGCTCGGCATAGGAACGCGCGAGAACCCAGTGACCTTCGCGATCCGCGATGATCGAAGCCTGGAAGTAGATGTCGGCGGCCGTGCGCTTGTCGTTCAGGCCCTCGGCCAGTTCGAGTGCGCGTTCGACGTCCTCGCGCGCGGCTTCCAGGTCGCGACGCCGGCGATAACAGCGCGAGCGCCACGCAAGGATGTTGGAGCGCAGCTGATCGGACGGAATCTCCGAGCGTTCGGCGACCTTGAGCGCCTCGTCGAACAACCCGATCGACGTCTGGATGCTGTTGAGCTTGTAGCGGGCGACGCCGAGCCGGAAGAGCACGTCGGCGCGCTCGACGTCGGAGAAGGATGTTCCCTCGCTGAGGGCGCGGGCCCGCTCGAGCAGTGCGATCGCCTCGCGGACGTCGCCTGCGCGCATCCGTACCGTCGCTTCACCGGAGAGCGCGCGCGCTTCGAGCTCAGGCATGCCGGTGGCCAGCACGGCGGAGCGAATGCTCTCGAACTCCTCGAGCGCCTCGTCGTTCCGGCGCGCCTCGAGGAGTGCTCCGGCGCGCGTCAGAGCTGCATCGACACGTCCGCGCTCGTCCGCGGAGACACCGTTGGCGAGAAAGCCCGAGTCCACCTCGAGGCGCTGCGCGAGCCAGTCGATCGTCTCGCGCGTGGGCCGCGTCTTGCCGCGCTCGATCTGACTGACGTACTCCTTCGAGAACCGGTCGCCTGCCAAATCCGTCTGGGTCATTCCGCCGGCCACGCGGAGCTGGCGCAGGCGCTCGCCGAGCCTCAGCCCGGCTTGAGCTGCGGAGGCCCGCTGTTGCTGACGGATTGCGGTCGAGTCAGACACGTATTGGGTAGTAGACGACATGCTTCACCCAACTTCAACCTGTCCTTTTCAACATCCCCCGAAAAGGTCATGTCTGGGCGAGAAACCAGTCAAGTAAGCCTAATACAAATCACTTGACCGAGCTACTTGACATGCCCGGAGAAGCCTCCTACAGTGAGGCCATCTTGCATCCGGGCCAGACGCCAGGGTCGGCTGCAGGAGGCACTTCACCAGGTGGGATCCGAAAGGGGCGTGGCTGGGCCGCAGAGCCAAGTCCCGGGGAGACTGCCACACAGGGCGGAGTCGCCTAACAGGAATCGACCCCCGGAGCCGCAGCCGGGGGTCTTCCTCCTTTCAGGGCTCGTTTGCCAGGGCGCCGACGACCGATTCCGCCGCGCCCTCGCGGCGGGGCAGCTGGCGAACCGTCAGCACAGAAATGATCGCGCCGACGAGGACGAGGGCGGCACCGAGGTGGACTGCTCGGTGGTAGCCGCTCACGAACTGGTCTGGCCAGAGCGGACTCGTCGGCAGGACGCTGACGCTCGTTGCCACGAGCGCGCCCATGATCGCGATCCCGAGCGAGCCGCCGACCTGGCGCATGCTGTTGATCACCGCGGAGCCCACGCCCGCCTTCGCCACGGGAACGGATCCCATCGCCGCAGCCGTCGTGGGTGCCATCGTGACCGCCATCCCGAGGCCGCCCACGAGCAGTCCCGGCAGGATGTTCCAGAAAGACGAGTTGGCGTCGAGCGTCCCGAAGAGAAGCAGCGAGACCGCGAGCAGGGTCATCCCCGCCCCCATCAGCCAACGCGCGCCGATCCGGTCGGAGAACCTGCCTGCGATCGGAGCGACCAGAATGATCAGTACGGTCATCGGGAGGAACGTCGCGCCGGTCTCGATCGCGCTGTAGCCGAGGACGCGCTGTAGCAAAAGAGAGTTGTAGAAGAAGATGCCGAACATCGCGAGCCCGACGAGCAGCATCGCGGCGTTGGCGCCGGCGAACGTCGGATTCCGGAACAGCGAGAGGTCGAGCATCGGCAGACGCTGGCGCAGCTCGAGCAGCACGAAGGCGGTCAGGGCCACCACTGCGATTGCGAACAGTGTCAGCACACGTGTCGACGTCCACGCGTGATCGTTGGTCTCGATCAGTCCGTAGGTGAGGGCGAAGAGGCCGGCCCCCGAGGTGACCAGTCCGGGTAAGTCGAGCCGCTGTTCCTTCGACGTGTCCTTCGTCTCGTCGATGAAGAGTCTTGCCGCGATCACGCCGAGCACGCCGACCGGAATGTTGATGAAGAAGATCCAGCTCCAGTTGACCTTCTCCGTCAGCAGGCCGCCGACGATCGGGCCGATCGCAAGCGCGAGCGCAGAGACGCCGGCCCAGATGCCGATCGCGGTGCCCCGCTGGCGTGGCGGAAACGTCGCGGTGATGATCGACAGCGTCGCGGGATTCATCAACGCCGCGCCTATGCCCTGCACCGTGCGCGCGGCGATGAGCGACCCCGCGCCGCCGGCGAGGCCGCACCACAGTGACGCACCGGTGAAGACCACGAGGCCCGCGATGAAGATCGCCCGGCGGCCGAGCAGGTCGGCAAGCTTGCCGCCGGTGAGAAGGAGCACGCCGAACGTGAGCGCGTAGGCGTTCACGACCCATTCGAGCTCCGAGATGCCGATCCCGAGGTCCTGCTGAATGGACGGCAGCGCCACGTTCACGACCGTGTTGTCGAGCATGATCATGAACAGGCCGACCGCGACCGCAACGAGCGTCCACCACTTGCGGTTCTCCGGCGTGAACAGCCGAGCACGCATCCCAAAAGGTTAGAGCAACAGGCCCGCCCTACGTGGTCCGGCTACCCGTACGCTTCGCGCGTGTCCGAGTTCATCTGGAGCCCGACTGCTGAGGACGTCGAGAGCGCGAATGTGACGAGGCTCGCGCGGAGCCTCGGGGTGGAGCGTTACGCAGATCTCCACCGCATTTCGGTCGAGGAGCCCGAGCGCTTCTGGCCTGCCGTGATCGAGGATCTCGGGCTCGAGTTCTCCGAGCCCTGGGAACGGGTGGTTGACACGTCTCGAGGAAACGAGTGGGCCACGTGGTTCACCGGCGGCAAGCTGAATCTCGCCTGGAACTGCGTTCACAGGTGGGCCGCCGGCGAGCTGGCGGAGCAGGAGGCCGCGATCTGGCAGGGCGAGGACGGAACCCGCCTCTCCCTGACCTGGCGCGAGCTGTCGGAGGAGGTCTTCCGGCTCGCCGAAGGCCTGGCCTCGATCGGCATTGGCGAGGGCGACGCGGTCGGGATCTTCCTGCCCATGTCGCCTCAGGTGGCCATCGCGTCACATGCCTGTGCGCATCTCGGCGCCGTTCAGGTCCCGATCTTCTCCGGCTTCGCGCCGCCGGCAATCGCCGCACGGCTCGCGGACGCGAAAGCCAAGGCGCTGATCACGGCCGACGGGTCCCTCCGTCGCGGGCAGCTGGTGCCGATGAAGGAGATCGCCGACGAGGCGCTCCGGTCCGCGCCGACGGTCACGCACACGGTCGTCTGGCGGCGCCTCGGCCTCGACGACGTGCCGATGACCCTCGGGCGCGATCGCTTCTGGGACGAGCTCGTCGAGCACGCGTCCGGCGGCCTGGCGGCGAAACAGGTCGATTCGGAACATCCCTACCTGCTCGCATACACCTCCGGTACGACCGGAAAGCCGAAAGGGGCGTTGCACGTCCACGCGGGCTTCCTCATCTCGATCGCGCGCGAGGTCGCCTATCAAACGAACGTCAAGCCCGGCGACCGCATCCACTTCGCGACGGACATGGGTTGGATCATGGGTCCGTGGACTGTGGTCGGCGGCGGGGCGTGCGGTGCGACGATCGTGTACGCCGAAGGCGCACCGGACTTTCCGGCTGACCGGATCTGGAGGCTGATCGAGTCGGAGCGCGTGACGATGCTCGGCGTCTCCCCGACCCTGGTTCGGGCCTTGATCCCCAAAGGAGACCCGCAGGCAGACATGTCCACCTTGAAGGCGATCTGCACGACGGGCGAACCGTGGAACCGCGATCCGTATCACTGGCTCTTCGAGAAAGTCGGCGGCGGCAATACGCCCATCGTCAACTGTTCCGGCGGCACCGAGGTCGGCGCGTGTTTCCTCACGACCTGCTTGACCGAGCCCATCAAGCCGGTCGCGCTCGGCTTCCCGGCGCTCGGTCAGGACATGGACGTGTTCGGACCGGACGGTACGCCGTTGCGCGGCGAGGTCGGCGAACTCGTCTGCAAGCGGCCGTGGCCCGGAATGACGCGCGGCGTCTGGGGCGATGACGAGCGTTACCTCGACGCGTACTGGCGACGCTTTCCGGGAGTCTGGACACACGGCGACTGGGCATCGATCGACGAAGACGGCTACTGGTTCCTGCACGGACGCTCGGACGACACGCTCAACATCGCGGGCAAGCGAATCGGCCCGGCCGAGCTCGAGTCGGCGGCGGTCGCGCACGGCGCGGTGGCCGAGGCCGCTGCGATCGGGATTCCCCACGACGTGAAGGGCGAGGTCGCGTGGATCTTCTGCGTGCTCAAGCCCGGCAGCGAGGCGACGCCGGCCCTCGCGCTCGAGATTTCGAGCAATGTCAGCGACGAGCTCGGGAAAGCCTTCAAGCCGGAACGGATCGTTTTCGTCTCGGCGCTGCCAAAGACCCGCAGCGCAAAGATCGTCCGGCGGGCCGTGCGGGCGCGCGTCCTGGGCAAGGAACCGGGCGATCTGTCTTCGCTGGAGAACCCGGAGTCCCTCGACGAGATCGCCGAAGCTGCGACCCGCGCCTGAACGTTTCCGTTTCTCAGCTCATACGTTTCTCGACGCATATGCGTGCGAGAAACGAACCTGAATGTAAATTTCGCTGCAAAAAGGGGCAGGATCCGGCCCGAAGGGGTAACAGGCTGACGACCGCGCATGGGGATTGCCGTCACCATCACCGCGATCGTGTTTGGCTTGGCCGCGCCATCGGGAGCAAATTCTCAAGTCTCCGATTCCTCCGCGCTGGCAGCCGTTGCGTCGTCGTGCGCCGGTTCAACGACCGCCGACGGCGATCAGCACTCGCGCCTCGAGGCGATGTACTGCGGCATCAATGTCGTGCGCCGCGCGTACGGGCTCGGTTTCGTCAGGGGCAGCGTCCCGCTGAACCGCTCGTCGCTGCTGAAAGCCAACGCAGTGCGGCGGTGCGGCTTCTCGCACACGCCCTGCGGGATGGCGTTCTCTCGGACGTTCAAGCAAGCCGGCTACCTTCCGGCCCGCGCGTTCGGCGAGAATCTCGCGTGGGAACAGGGAGAACTCGGCTCCCCGTGGTACACGCTCCAACTCTGGCTCGATTCCCCGCCCCATCGCGAGAACCTGATGGCACGCCGCTGGCGAGACCTCGGGATCGCGTTCGAGCGCGGGCACATGTTCGGCTACGACGGCGTTGCACTCTGGGTGATGCAGTTCGGTCAGCGTCGCTGAGGCCACGTTGTTAGTTTTCGCCTGAGAGGCGCAAACAGCTAGACTGGGGCTGTGCGGCTCGCATTGGCCCAGATCAACCCGGTTGTCGGCGACCTCGAGGGGAACCGCGCGCTGATCCTCGAGCGGCTCACGGAGGCGAAGGCCGACTCCGCGGACCTCGTCGTCTTCCCTGAATTGGCGGTCACGGGTTATCCGCCCGAGGACCTGCTGCTCCGCCCCGGTTTCATCCGTGCCGCCGCGGACTCGGTCGAGAAGATCGCCAGAGAGGCGCGGGGCGCCACCGTTCTCGTCGGCGCCCCTTACTTCGACCGTGACCTCTTCAACGCCTGTTACGTCTGCTCGGGCGGCGAGGTCAAGGCGGTCTACCGCAAGCGCTTCCTGCCGAACTACGGTGTCTTCGACGAAGACCGCTACTTCGCGCCCGGCCGTGACCTGATCCTGCTGGAGCACGGCAAGACCCTGGTGGGCCTGACGGTCTGCGAGGACATGTGGCAGCCGGGCCCGCCCGCGACGGATCTCGCACTGGCCGGGGCCGAGCTGCTGGTGAACATCTCGGCATCGCCTTTCTACGTCGGACGTCCCGACGAGCGAGAGGAGATGTTCGTCACGCGAGCGCGGGACAACTCGTCCTTCGTCGCGTTCTGCAACATGGTCGGCGGACAGGACGAGCCGATCTTCGACGGCCACTCGTGCGTGCTCGACGACGAAGGAACCGTGCTCGCACGCGCACCCGGTTTCGAGGAAGCGCTCCTCGTCGTCGACATCGAGCCGCAGGAGGTGATCGGCCGGCGTCTGAGCGACGTGCGTCGTCGCGCCCTTGCACGCGAGCGTGAGCAGATCCCGCCGGTCGAGATCATCCACGTCGGCTCGCCGGGGCCGTCCGGCAACGGCAGCAAGGCCGTCGGCGAGGTCGTCCCGTTCTTCGAGGAGATCGAGCAGATGCGGCGTGCACTCGAGCTCGGGCTGGGAGATTACGTCGGCAAGAACAGTTTCCAGGAGGTGGTGGTCGGCGTGTCGGGAGGAATCGACTCCGCGGTGACCGCCGCCCTCGCGGCGGAAACACTCGGGCCGGAGCGCGTGCACTGCGTCTCGATGCCGTCGCGCTACTCCTCGGAGGGCACGCGCACGGACGCCCGCCGGCTTGCCGAGAGCCTCGGCTCTCCGTTCATCGAGATCCCGATCGGCAAGATCGTCGACGCCTTCGGAGAGGCACTCGAGGAAGCGTTCGCCGGGACCGAGCCCGACCTCGCGGAGGAGAACATCCAGGCGCGGGCTCGCGGCGTCCTGCTGATGGCACTGTCGAACAAGTTCGGCTGGATGCTCGTCGC
>DASVEU010000110.1:0-2960 GCA_036380395.1 Gaiellaceae bacterium | reverse complement strand
GTGATCGAACGGGCGCGGGCGCGCGGCCACCGGCTCGTGACCGTCGGCCGCGACGGCGAGGCCATCCGCTTGCTCGACCAGTCGCCGTCGCCGCTCGGCCAGACGCTGATGCTCGAGCATAAAGGCAAGCCCCGCCGCCTCGCGCGATCTGCTCGAGCAGCATCCGATCGGTCAACCACTCGACGGGTGCCCGATCGTCGGTGAGCACTCGACCCGCCGCGTGCGCGGCCACCAGGCCATGCCTAAAGGCCGGCAGAAGCAGCACTAGCCGCCCTCGCACGTTCGCTGCGCGACGGACGAGGACGCTTCGCGGGACCGGGCGGTCGAGCGCCATCACCAGATCGTTGAAGCGCAATACGGGCCAGCGCCAGACCTGAGGAAAGGCGGCGAGCAGCGTCGTGTCGACGGCGCGCGTCAGGCGGTCGTCCCCGGGGACCTTGGCGACGTTGAGCGCGAGGATTCCGCCGCGCCGCAAATGGCGGCGAGCAAGCTCGAAGAACTCGCGCGTAGCCAGATAGAACGGCACGTAGGGCTGCCGGTAGGCATCGACGACGATCAGGTCGTACCGCTTGCGAGTGCGCTCGAGGAACGGCCGGCCGTCGGCCGTGTAGACGTGGACACGAGGGTTGTCGTCAAGGCCGAGGAAACGCCTGCCTGCCTCGGTCACCGCAGGGTCGAGTTCGACGCCGTCGATCGCTGTGCCCGGGTAGTACAGGCCGTAGATGCGGTCGATCGTGCCGCCGGCGTTTCCGATCACCAGCATGTTGCGCGCGGGATGACCTAGCAGCGGCGGCAGCATCCCAAAGAGGTCCCAGTACTGCCCCGTCAGTACGGAGCCATGGCGCCACATGGAGTGGTAGGCAACACCTTCGTTCAGCTGCAGGACGCGGGTGCCGTCGTCCCACCGCACTACCGAGACGTATTGATATGGGGACTCCTTTTCGAACAGCAGTCCGGAGCTTGCTTTGACCGCCCCTGCTGGCACGAGCAGGAGCCCAAGAGCGGCGATGGTCGCAGGAACCGCCCGGCGCCCGATCAACAACACAGAGCAGCCGGCAAGGAGCGCCGCGGTCCCGATCATGGTTCGTTGTGTGCCGAAAGCCTGGATGGCCACCAGGGCGGAGACGAACGTCCCGATGATGCTGCCGACCGTCGAGAGCGCGTACAGGCGGCCTGCGACGGCGCCGGACCGCTCGAGATCGGTGAGGGAGAGCCGAATCGCGAAGGGCGAGACGGCGCCGAGCAGCGTGACGGGAATCGCGAACAGCGCCAGAGCGGCGAGAAACGACCCAATGACCACGCCGACGGAGATCGAGTCGAACCCGCGGAGAGCAGCGTCGAGAATCGGGCGCGCCGCGAACGGCGTCGCCGCGATGAACGCGGCCGCCGCGAGAACGATCCCTCCGAGCAGCTCCGGTCTCGGAGCCCGGTCGGCGATCTTCCCTCCGAGCCAGTAGCCGAGCGAGAGGTAGACGAGGATCAACCCGATGATGTTCGCCCACACGACCGTCGAGTTGCCGAAGTAGGGAGCGAGCAGACGAGAGGCGGCGATCTCCGTCGAGAGCGTTCCGGCGCCGGCTGCGAAGACGACTGCGCCGAGTCGCCACGGACCGCATGCCCGCACGCTTGCCACTCCAACCGGACTCGGCGCGTTCAAAGACACGACTTGGAGCGTACGCCTGCCCGGCTTGAGTCGAGACGGCTGCCGACTCCGGCGTGGGAGACTGGCGCGATGGCGACGATGGCAGATCTAGACGAGCTCGCCCTGGCGATGCCCCAGGCGACGAAGGAGCTGTCGGACGACGGGAGGCCGGCGTACCACGTGCACGGCAAGCTCTTCTGTTTCCATCGTGGACAACGTCGAGATGCGATCGATCCGGACACCGGCGAGCGGCTCGACGACGTGCTGATGTTCCGCGTCGCCGATCTCGGAGTGAAGGAGCTGCTGCTCGCCGACGAACGCGGAATCTTCTTCACGACGCCGCACTTCGACGGCTATTCCGCCGTGCTCATGCACATCCCGGACCTTGCGCGGCTAGATCGAGACGAGCTGGAAGACTTGGTGGTCGAGGCCTGGCTGACCCGCGCGCAGAAGCGCGTCGCGAAGGCCTGGCTCGACGAGCACAGGGTGACAGGCGACTAGGAGCAAAGGCGCGGCTACGACGAGCGCTTCTGGCGCTCTGCTCGACGCAGTGCATCGAGCCGGCGCCGGTCGAGCTTCGTCGGACGACCGCCGAACCCCATACCGGGCGGAGCCGCGAGGCGACGCTGGATCGCAGCTTGTTCCCGCGCGCTGATCGATTCCGGCCTTTCGACGTAGAGAGCCGCAGCGGTCGCCGCCGGTCCGCGCCTGTCTGCGATTCCGACGATGTCCACGGTGCGCTTCTCGGAGCGCATCGTCACCTCGATGGTGTCTCCCGGGCGAACCTCATGCGACGGCTTCACACGCACACCGTTCACATGGGCGCGGCCGCCGAGGACGGCTTGCGTCGCCGCACTACGAGTCTTGAAGAAGCGCGCCGCCCACAACCACTTGTCGACTCTCGCCTGTTCCATCGCTACTGCCTGACTGTCGGAGACCGCTCCGACCGTGGCGAAAGGTCGCCGACGAGGCTCGAGAAGGGACGCCAGCTGTCGTAGTCCCAGGTCGATCCGCCACACATCGGGCAGCGTTCCGGCGCCGAGCCCCGGCTCGCGCCGTAGGAACACCCGGTGCAGCGAAAGCGAAACAGCGGTCCTTGGTCGCCCGTCGCTCTTCCCACGTCGAACTCCTCAACACCCATTCGGACCCCTTTCAAACGAGCCGCGAGGTCTCGGCGGCGGAGTTAGGCGGCGGCAGAATAGCCGAGATCGGCCCTCGTTCAAAAACCTGTACTGCGCCGCACGAAAATCGGTCTCACTCGCAGCTAGCGGCTCTCGGCGTCTTCTGCCGCCTCGCCGCGGTCGACGATGTCACCCTC
>DASVEU010000109.1:0-3619 GCA_036380395.1 Gaiellaceae bacterium | reverse complement strand
GCTGACGAACAGCGGGACGACTGCCACCACCTGCCTGCTGAACGACTCTCCGGACTGGGCGAGGCCGACCTCGGCCGGCACCTACACAGGCAGCC
The DNA here is from genome assembly GCA_036380395.1 of Gaiellaceae bacterium. Lineage (GTDB taxonomy): Bacteria > Actinomycetota > Thermoleophilia > Gaiellales > Gaiellaceae > 3-1-20CM-4-69-9. The sequence continues at coordinate 3,524 of DASVEU010000109.1, read as the reverse complement.
TCTGGGTGCGCGCCGACACGGCCGGCAAGCCGCTCAAGCTCAGGTTCCGCGAGTACTCGATCAGCAGCGGCGCCCTGCTCGGCACCGCCACGGCGCAGGTGACGCTCACCACCAGCTGGCAGCAGGTGACCGTCTCCTACACGATCACCGCCCCCGGCTCGACGCTCGACTTCAACGCCTACCTCTCCAGCGCCGACGCACCCCCAGGCACCTGCTTCTACGCAGACGACGTCGCCATCCTCGCGAATCCGTAGCTCGGTTAAGAACGCGGATGCGCCCTGTCGTAGACGCGGCGCAGGCGGCGGCCGTCTACATGGCTGTACAACTGAGTAGTCGAGAGCGAACTGTGGCCGAGGAGGTCCTGGATCGTGCGCAGGTCGGCGCCGCCCTCCAGCAGGTGCGTTGCGAACGCATGGCGCAGGCTGTGCGGATGGGCGAACACCCGGCGCAACGTCGACGTGTCGAGGCGACGCCCGCGCGCCGACAGGAACAGCGCGTTCTCCGCACCCGCTGCCAACTGAGGCCGCGCTTCGTGCAGGTACTGCGCCACCAGGTGGCCGGCCTCTTCCCCGAGCGGGACGATCCGCTCCTTGCCGCCCTTGCCGCGCACGTGCAACTGCTCGCGGTCGAAGTCCACGTCGGCGAGATCAAGCCCGACCGCCTCCGCGCTGCGCAGCCCCGCCGAATAGACGAGCTCGACGAGGGCGCGATTGCGCAGCGGCAGCGGGCCGTCGCCCACCAGCGCGTCGAGCGCAGCTTCGACGTCGGCCGTCTTCGGCGTATCGGGCAGCCGCTTCGGACGCCGCGGCGCCAGCGAGGCATCCGGCACCCTCGTAGGCCCCAGCGTGAACCGGAGGAAGCTGCGGATCGCCGCGACCTTCCGGGCGATCGTGGCCGGAGCAAGCTTCCGCGGACGCGCGCGCCCGAGCTCGGCCACGTACTCGGTGAGCACCCTCACGTCCACGCCGTCGAGGCCGAGGTTCCGTCGTTCCAGCCAGCGTCCGAACTCCTCGACGTCGTGCCGATAGGAACGCCTGGTTCCTTCGCTGAGCGCCGGCGAGTTGAGGAAACGCTCGATGGCCGGTGTAGTCTTCATGCAAAGCCATTCGCGGCCCAAGTAGCATCGCCTGCCCATGGCCTCCCGAGTCGAACGCCTCGCCGACCTGATCGTCAACTTCGGCGCGAACGTGCAGAAGGGCCAGATCCTCGACGTCCTCTCTGGGCTCGGGAAAGAAGAGCTCACTCGCGCCATTACGGCCAGCGCTTACAGGCGCGGCGCGAAATTCGTCGATGTCCACTACTGGGATCCCCATCTCAAGCGGGAGCGCGTGCTCTACGCGCCAGACGACGTGCTGGACTTCGTCCCGCCCTGGTACGGCGAACGGGCCTTGCAGCTCGGTCACGACCGCGGCGCGACGATCTCTCTCAGCGGTCCGATCGAGCCTCATCTCTTCGACGATCTGGACCCGGAGCGGCTCGGCCGGGATGTCTTCCCACGGGTCAAGGAATGGACGACAGTCATCAACGAGCGCACGGTCAATTGGTGCGTAGCGCCGGGGCCTTCCGAGAAATGGGCGCAACTCGTCTTTCCCGATCTCGAGCCGCAGGTCGCGCTCGACAAGCTGTGGGAGCAGGCCGTTCACGTCTGCCGGCTGGACGAAGACGATCCCGAGGCCGCCTGGCGCGACCGAAACAGCATCCTGAAGGGGGTCGCGCAGCGGCTGAGCGACCGGCATTTCGACTCAATCCACCTCGAGGGGCCGGGAACCGACCTGACGGTTGGACTCCTGCCGACCTCCCGCTGGCTCGGCGGGGGAGACACGACGGTCGACGGGATTCCCCACATGGCGAACCTTCCGACCGAGGAGGTCTTCAGCTCGCCTGATCCGGAGCGGACCGAAGGGGTCGTCCGTGCGACGAAGCCGCTGACGACACAGGGCCGGATCATCGACGGGCTGACGGTGCGTTTCGAAGGTGGCCGTGCGGTGGAAATCGAGGCGGAATCCGCTGCCGAAACCCTGCGTGCGTTGGTTGCCCAGGACGAAGGAGGCACGCGACTCGGCGAGCTCGCTCTCGTCGACCGGGAGGGACGCATCGGTCCTCTCGACACCGTCTACTACGACACACTCCTCGACGAGAACGCCGCGAGTCACATCGCCCTCGGCTCGGCCTACGACGCGGCGGTCGGCGAGGACGACGTCGAGCGGCTGAACCGGTCCAGCGTCCACATCGACTTCATGATCGGCTCACCCGAGGTCGACGTGACCGGAATCACGCGCGACGGCGAACGCGTTCCGGTGCTGCGGGACTCGAGCTGGCAGATCTAATCAACCTCGCTGGGCAGCAGCGAGAACATCACGAAATCCACGCGGCGCTGTTGCCGCGGGTTGAAGTGCACTGACCTGAGCACGCCCTCGCGCGTGAAGCCTGCTTTCTCGGCGACACGTTGAGACGCGACGTTGTCTGCGTCCGCGCGCAACTGCAGCCGCTCGCAGCCGAGCTCCTCGAAGGACCAGCGCGAGACGAGACGAACCGCGCGACGCGTCAGCCCGCGGCCTCGCGCTTCGGAGCGCAACCAGTAGCCGACCTCGCCGACGCCCTCGTCGCCGATCCAGGCGAAACCGACGCCACCGAGCACGTCGCCCGTTTCGGTGTCCGTGACCGCGAAGGGCGCGGAGGTCCCCGTGCGCCAGAAGGAGGAGGCCTGCTCGATCCACGTACGTGCTTCGGCATCCAGATATGGCTGCGGGATCGCGTCCATCCAGCGAGTCATCTCCTCGTCGCCGTCGATGCACTCGACGAGCGTGGCCACGTCGCGCTCCTCCCATTGCCGCAGGGTTACGACTCCATCGGTCAGGGGCGGATCGGGCGCAGCGATCACGCCGCCGAGGCTAGCTCAGGGAAGCGGCAGCGGCTGGGTCGCGGGTAGTTCGGGCACGGTGACCGGTAGTTCGGGAAGAGGGACGGTCACTGGCGGCACGGCGACGACCGGTACGGCGACGACCGGTATGGGCAGCACGGGTGGCGCAGCCACCACCGGGACCGTCGTGGAGCTTGCGACGCTCGGCGACTCGGATTCAGTCACGCGCGGAGACTCCGGCGCCGGGGCGGCAACCGGAGAGGGCGCGGAAGGCGTCTGCGCCGGCGCGATCCCAGTGCGGGGTCGACGCGCTCTTGTGTGCGCGCGGTGCCGTCTCGGCTCCGGCGAAGCCTGCGGCAGCCTCGGCACGGAGCCGGAGACGGTGTCGGCATGCCCTTGAATCAGCACGGCCGACGCATTCGGATCGCGGCCGGCATCGGGAGCCGAGGGGGAGGCTGAGCCGACACCGAACAGCACGATCGCGCTGTACAGGACCGCAGACGCGACGGTCGCGGAGAGGCCAAGCCTCAACTCGCCTTTACGCATTGCGAGTCCCATTTCCCCCTTATCGGGGTAGTCCAGACGGCCTATAACCCCCGTGCGAGGGAACCGTTACCTCGGGACAGCGCTTAGCTGACAGCAGCGACGATTTCGGCGGAGAGAC
>DASVEU010000108.1:0-2010 GCA_036380395.1 Gaiellaceae bacterium | reverse complement strand
ACGCCGGGGTGAGCGCGGCGCACGTTCGGGTCGAGGTGAAGCAAGGCCAGGTCGTCCTCGAGGTTCGCGACAACGGGCGGGGCTTCCACCCGGCCGCGGGACATCCCGGTCACTTCGGCCTCGACTCGATGCGCAGCCGTGCGGCCGAGATCGGCGGGCGGCTCACGATCACGAGCGCGCCGGGGTCTGGGACACTCGTACGAGTCTGCGTCCCCGCGGAAACGGATGGCGCCTGAGATGGAGCCGGGGCGGGATGAAACCATCGGTGTCCTGGTTGTCGACGACCACGAGGTCGTGCGCCGCGGGTTGCTTGCGTTCCTGGACAGCGAGCCCGATATCGACGTCGTGGGTGAGGCAGGAGGGGGCGCCCAGGCACTCGACCTGCTCGCGTCGATGGAGTTGGAGGGGCGCCGGCCCGACGTGATCGTCATGGATCTGCAGATGGCGCCGATCGACGGAATCGAGTCGACCCGTCGGGTTCGCGCTCTCTACAACGACATCGAAGTGGTGGCGCTCACGTCGTTCGCCGAGGAGGAGCGCGTGCACGCCGCGCTCCAGGCCGGGGCATCGGGCTACGTGCTCAAGGACTCCGATGCCGACGACGTGGCAGCCGCCGTCCGGGCTGCGCACCGAGGCGAGCTGCAAATCGATCCTGTCGTCGCGAGAAGGCTGATGTCGTCACTTGGCGAGGCGCGAGACGACGACCCGATCTCCGAGCTCACATCCCGAGAGCTGGACGTGCTCCGTCTCGTGGCGGCGGGCAAGGCCAACAAGCAGATCGCCGCCGAGCTCGCCATCAGCGAGCGCACGGCCAGGACACACGTATCCAGGATCCTCCGCAAGCTCCATCTGAGCTCGCGCACCCAGGCTGCCCTCTGGGCGGTTAGGGAAGGGCTTGTGGAAATGGAGCGCGAGCCGCACTAGTTGGAGGCCGAGAAGGTCCGGATCCTGTTCGAATCCTCCCCCTCCGCTGTAGGAGACGCAATCCCGCGCTACGAGCGGGATCGCGGTGTGCCGGAGGTCGTCGGCCGCTCTACGCAAGCCAGCGGAAGCCCTGGTTTCAGAGGTTTCGGTCCCCCGGCGGTCCCCCGAGAATCAGCCGGATATCGGCTAGTGCGCCGCCCGCGGCCGCGATTCCCTGGTCGCGCGTGTCCGCGCGCGCGTGCGCGCGTGCGTCGAGCTCCGAGAATGGTGAGGTGGTCGCCTGGTTGTGGTCCAGGCGGTCGCGGGTTCGAGTCCCGTCGCTCACCTTCACGCTTGGCTGCTTTGCGCGGAGACCCCCTCCGGCGCGCGAGCTCGTCAGGCTCCGGGCGGCCGGTAGTCGACCGAGCGCTTCGCGGCCGCGTCAACCTCCTCTGGCGTCATCAGCACGACCGTCTTTGTCGTCACCGCTCCACTGGTGTTTACGGTCAGCGCGACCGCCGCCGCGCTTTCGTTGTCGGGGAGGTCGACGATCACGTAGGCATCACTGTCGCCAAAGGCGAAGTGGAAGCTCTCGAGGCTCCCGCCGACGCTCTCAGCGAGTTGAGCCACTGCGTCGCGCCGGCTGGTTCCGCCCGCACTTTGAACACCCTTGGCGCCATCCAATGTGTATGAGGCCTCGATCAAGAACTTGGGCATGGAAACCTCCTGTGCCGCTGGCGTGGTCACACCCTCTCACCCCGCGCAGTCCGGAGCAAGCACACCGAGGCACGCGGAGTTGGCCGCCAGCGCTAGTTGTCGAACCTCAGGTGCTGGTGCAGTCTGGAATGCGGCATCGGACGTCGCGATCGTGGAGTCCTGCGAGCAGTTCTGGTCTTAGGCGTACGAGGGACCCACGCGCAAGCGACATACGCCGGCGTCACGCCGATCGTCGTCGCGCCGTCGAGTGCCTTTGAAGGCGGGAGCCTGTGGGTGCTCCCGCCTTCAGTGACGCGCAACCGTCCGGCTACGCCTCGACGAGACTAAGGATCGTCTCGGGGCGGACGCCGTCGTGCTTCATTGCCTCCGCCGCCCCTTCAGTCTGCAGCG
>DASVEU010000107.1:0-12622 GCA_036380395.1 Gaiellaceae bacterium | reverse complement strand
GGGAGGTCGGGGGACGCGAGTGCGAAGTTGCCGCCCAGGGCGACGAACACCTTCACGTCGCCGCTTTTCATCCCTTCGATGGTCGCCACAGTGCCCAACCCGTGTTCGCGTGGCGGCTCGAAGTCGCAGACATCGCCGAGCCGATCGAGAAACGCCTTGCCCGGACGGTGGTCGATCCCGCAGGTGCGGTTGCCCTGCACGTTGCTGTGCCCCCGGATCGGACACGGTCCCGCGCCTTCCCGGCCGATGTTGCCACGCAGGAGCAGCAGGTTCACGATCTCGCGCACGGTGTCGACGCCGTGTTCGTGCTGCGTGAGGCCGAGGCACCAGGCGATGATCACGCGCTTCGACGCCAGGTACGAGCCGGCGAGCTTGCGGATTTCGAGCTCGTCCACGCCGGCATCGCGTACGAGGTCGCCCCACGGGGTGGCCTCGACCAGTGCGCGGTATTCGTCGATGCCGTGCGTGTACTGCTCGATGAACTCCCGGTCGAGAACGTTCGGATCTTTCTCCGCCTCCTCGAAGACGGCCTTTGCGACGCCGCGCAGCAGTGCCAGATCGCCCCCGATCCGAACCTGCACGTTCATCGTGCCGATCTCGGTCGCGTGGAACGTCGCCATGTCGACGAACTCGTGGGGGACGATCGTCCGCCTCGAGGCGGCTTCGATCAGCGGGTTGATGTGGACGAGCTGGGCGCCGCGGCGGTCGGCCTCGGCCAGCCACGTGAGCATTCGCGGCGCGTTCGTCGCGGCGTTGTCGGCCATCAGCCAGATCGCGTCCGCGGCCTCCCAGTCGTGCAGATCGACCGTGCCTTTGCCGCTCCCGATCGCCGCCGCCAGCGCCCGGCCGCTTGCCTCGTGACACATGTTCGAGCAGTCCGGCAGGTTGTTCGTCCCGAACTCGCGTACCCAGAGCTGGTAGAGGAACGTCGCCTCGTTGCTGAGCCGCCCCGAGGTGTAGAACGCCGCCTGGTTCGGACTCTTCAATCCGCGCAGCGTGTTGCCGACCAGCGCGAAGGCGTCCTCCCAGGAGATCGGCGCGTACTTGTCGCTCGCCGGGTCGTAGCTCATCGGCTCGGCAAGCCGTCCCACCGCCTCGAGGTCGTAATCGCTCCACGCGGCCAGCTCGCTGACGGTGTGGGCGGCGAAGAACTCGCTGTCGGCCTTCGGGGGCGCGAGATCCCAGGTGACGTGCTTGACGCCGTTCTCGCAGATGTCGAGGTGGAGTCCGTTCGGGTCGTCCGGCCACGCGCAGCCCGGACAGTCGAACCCGCCGTTCTCCTGATTCATCACGACCAGCGCTCGAAAGCCCTCCAGCGGCTCCCCGGCACGCTCGAGCACCTTGCCGACGCTGCGCGCCGCGCCCCATCCCGCGGCGGGATGGTGGTACTCGTGGCGAGAGTAGTCGTCGTCCGGGGCAGGGCCGCGCCCAAGCGCGGGGACACCCGCCACCGCGCCGAGCATCCGCTGCTCCGCGTCCTGCCTCTCATCGGGTGGCGGTGCCATCGTCCCTCCTTCCGAGGTGCGCCGGCGGGGCAAGGATGACACAGTCGGGCGGCATCCGTGCCCCCGCCAGCCAAAATCGTCTTCCTGCTCGTCGCGAGTGGGATTCGCGCAAGCTCTCGAGCGTCATGTTGCCGTCACTCGCCGGCGTCGACAACGTCCGCTGGCAGGGCAGCGCGATAGCCCGAGAGGATGAACCCGAAGAAACAGACAACGCCGATTGCGTGAGCCCACTGAGCGTTCGCAACCGTTAGAAAGCCGATGCCTGCGACGAGGAACGCAACCGAGAGACGTGCGTCCAACCGGATACTCACGAGCGCTCGGCGACGAGATCTGACCGGGGCCCCGCCCGAGGGTTGCCCACTGTCTCTGAGCTCGCCGCCGAGCGTCAGCCGGAAGAGGAGCGCAAGCGAGGGGAAGAGCAACAGGGCGCCGACGAGGATCGCAACCACCACGGCGACCAGCGTGTCGTGCCCGGCCGCTGCCTCGCGGATCGTGAGCCCGTGTAGGAAAACCGGGTTCTGTGCAAGCGCCCAGCCGGCGATCGTCGCGGCGACAGCAATCGCAGCCGTGTACCGCGCGGGCTCGTAGCGCCGTCGCCAGACGAGTGCCAGCGTGGCCAGACCGGCGAGCACGGAGACGATCAGCGCCGGCAGCCCCACGCCCTGGGTGAGTCGCCTGAAGATGCGTTCTGCGTCGAAGTGCAGGACGATGAGCCCTGCGATCGCAGCGCCGCCGGCGGCGAGCCCCGCACCGAGGGCTCTGTTACGGAAACGCTCGGCGAGCGCGTGCTCACCGCGACGAATGGCATCGCCGCAGAGAAAGACCGCTGAGGTGTAGGCGCCGCTCGCGACGGCGAGTACGCCGATCGCGATCGAGGTCGGGTTGAGCCAGCTCGTGACGAGGCTTCCGCCCGGGTTGCCGACATGCACGCGCTCAGAGGCGATTGCGCCGATGACGGTGCCGAGCGCGAACGGCGTCAAGACCGACGAGACGGCGAAGACGGTGTCGACCCGGCGTTGCTCACCGGCAGTCCTCGTCCCCGCACGCAGCGCATAGGCGCCGCCGCGCATGACGATGCCGATGGCGGCGATGAAGAGCGGGATCGAGAGCGTCGAGGCGATCGAGCCGAAGCCAGCCGGGTAGGCGGTCCAGACGACGGTGAGGACGAAGATCAGCCAGACGTGGTTGGCTTCCCAGACCGGCGCCATCGCGTGATGGGCCTCGTCGCGGATCTCGTCGGCCCGCTCGCCCCTGCCGGCCACGAGCTGCCAGAAGCCCGCGCCGAAGTCAGCACCGCCGAGCACCGTGTAGAGCGCGAGCCCCACGAGCGCGAACAAGAGTGGCAGCTCGTAGAGATGCATCAGGTCGACCTCCTCGAGAGGCGAAGCAGGACCCAGGCGACTCCGGCGGCGAGGGCGAGGTAGACGAGCGCGAGGGTGGCGTAGCCAACGGGAATCACGTCCGCCCCGGTCACCGCCTCCGAGGTGCGCATGACCTCGTAGACGACCCACGGCTGGCGGCCGACTTCGGTCGTCACCCAGCCTGCGATCAACGCCACCACCGAGAGAGGTCCCGCCACCACCAGTGCCCGGTAGAACCAGGTCGACTCCGGCAACCGCTTCCGCCGGGCGAGGGTGGCCAAATAAACGACCGAAAGCAGCGCGAGCCCGGTGCCGATCCCGACCATCGTCTGGAAGGCGTAGCGCACGACGTTCACCGGCGGGCGGTCTGCGGACGGGACGGCATCGAGCCCTTTCACTGTGGCGTCGGTGCTATGGAAGGCGAGTAGTGAGAGCAGACGGGGGAGCGGGATCCCGTACTCGACGTGGCCGTCCGTGTACCAGCCGAGGATGTGGACAGGCGCACCCTTGGTGGTCTTCCCCAAGCCCTCGAAGGCAGCGAGCTTGGTCGGCTGGTTGGTCGCGACCTCGCGCCCGTTCCAGTCGCCGATGAAGATCTGCGCGACCGAAGCAAGTGTCGCGACCGCGAGTGGGACCGCGAGCGCCGTCCGCTCGTACCGGCCCCATCGGCCTCCGAGCCGACCAGAGGCGTAGGCGCTCGCCAGGACGAAGCCGGCAACCATGTAGCCGGCCAGGTACATGTGCGTGAGCTCGTGCCAGAAGTAGCTGTTGCCGAACAGCGCTGTCAACGGATGTACGTCGGTGACGCGGCCGTGGCTATAGCGGAAGCCGATCGGGTGGTTCATCCACCCGTTGACGGAGATGACCGTCAGCGAGCCGGTGAAGCCGGCGATCGCGATCGGGATTCCGCTCGCGAAATGCATGCGCGGCGAGAGGCGGTTCCAGCCGTAGATGTAGATGCCGATGAAGATCGCCTCCATGAAGAACGAGAAGCCTTCGATCGCGAAGCCGAGCCCGAACACGCTGCCGAAAGTGCCGGTGAAGTTCGGCCAGAGCAGTCCGAGTTCGAAGCTGAGGATGGTGCCGGTGACGACGCCGGCCGCGAACAGTGCTGCGAGGATTCGCGACCAGCGTCGCGCCAGTGTGCGGTAGAGCTCGTCGCCGGTCCGCAGGTACCGCGACTCGACGAAGAGGATCATCGCCGGGAAGGCGATCCCGAAGGCGACGAGAGGGATGTGCACGGCGAAAGAGAGCGCCTGCATCTGCCGGGCCTGCGACAGGTATTTCTGCTCGCCGGGCCCGAGCGCGGCGACGATGGCCGCGAGGTGATTCATCTGCTCGGGGACCATAGAGCGAGAACCAGGTAGCCGACAACAAACGAGCCGAGCGCCGCCGCCTGGAGGTTGGGCGACCGCACCGGCCGCTGTGCGGCTACGGCGAGGCTAGCCTGTCAGAGCCGCGCGGCTAGAGCCGCGCGGCTTGAAGCGCCGCGAGCTCCAGGCGCGTGTTGACGTTCTCGAGCTCGCGTGGATCGAGCCCGACGACGGTGGCCTCGACGTCGCGCAGCGAGTAGTCGCCGCCCGACAGCTTCCGCTCGAGCAGGGGCAGGAGCGTCCGGCGATAGGCGCCTGGGAGCGGGCCGGAGGGCGGCACCGCCGCGGCGGCCCCCGTGTCGGCGAGCTGCAACAGACTCCCGGCGGAGATCAGCGGGCAATCGACGGGAAGAATGACGCAGAGCTCGTTTTTCGCCTCCCGCAAGCCCGCGACGACCCCGACGAGCGGCGCACGAACATCCGACGCGTCGTCGAGCACCGGAAACGGCAGCGGCAACTCGTCCACCGTCTTCCCCACGGCGAGCCGTTCGTCACACACGTCCCCGAGCACGCGCCACGCGCGCTCGGCCAGTGTCTCGCCCTCGAACCGGGCCAATGCCTTCGGCGAGCCGAAGCGCCGGCTCGCGCCGCCGACAAGCAGAACGCCTGTTAGTCGCTCACGCGCCATGGTTCCGAGTAGACGTTGATCTTCCCGTCGCGAACGAAGCCGCAGAGCGTGACCCCGCGATCCGCCGCGAGCTCGACGGCGAGCGACGACGGGGCGCCGACCGCGACGAGCAGCGGGCAACCGGCCACAGCCGCCTTCTGCACGAGCTCGAACGACAAGCGGCCGCTGACGCAGAGGAGCGCATTCCCAAGCGGAAGGTGACCCTCGCGAAACGCCCAGCCCACGACCTTGTCCATCGCGTTGTGCCGACCGACATCTTCTCGAACGCACAGCAGCTCGCCCGAGGCCGCGAAGAGACCGGTCGCGTGGAGCCCGCCGGTGACGCTGAACGCAGCCTGCGCTTCCCGCAGGCGTCCTGGCAGCTCGGAGATGACGCTCGCCGGCACGCGCATCTCGATCTCCACTCGCGCCGCTTCGACCGCGACGGCTTCGAGCGCGCCCTTGCCGCAAACGCCGCACGACGAGCTCGTGAAGAAGTTGCGCTTCACTTCTGTGGGTACGAAGTCGCTCGCCGTGACCTCCACGGTATTCGCGGAGAGGTCACGCGGCAGCGCGGCGTCGCGCGGCGCGAGGCCTTCCGAGAGGCAGAAGCCGAGCGCGAGCTCCTCGTCGTGCCCCGGCGTCCGCATCGTCACCGCAACCGGCTCGCCGTTGATGCGGATCTCGAGCGGCTCCTCCACCGCGACCGCATCGCTTTCTGTACGACCGCCTGGAAGTCGAACGACCTCGACCGGTGATGCGGAGTACGGCGGCGCCTCGCTCATCCCGATAGCGTCCCAGATTATGGATGCCTGGTTGCGCTCTGCGCGCGATGCCGTTGCTGCCGCTTCGGGGGTTCCCGTGGGCGAGCTCGAGCTCACACCCGGCGATGCGCGGATCCTCCTCGACCTGGCGCGAGCCGCCGCGCACGACAGCGGGCAACGAACAAATGCGCCGTTGCTTTGCTACCTCGTCGGTCTCGCGGCTGCCAAGAGCGCTGCGGGGCTAGACGAGATCGCGCTCGCGGTCGGCTAGATCGCCACAACGGACTTCGCGTACCTGTCGGCGGCGCGACGGGAAGCGGTAGTCGACCCCACTTGGTTGAACGATCAGGACTGCGTGGCGGATCGCGCCCACTCGGGCGATGTGCGGGACGCACGGTAGGTCAGGAGGGAGACAGGGACCGCAAGCTGTCGGACGGCCGCCTTCTGGATGCCCATGGCGATTGCCAGGAGCACGATCAGCGGATAACTCAACGACTCCAATCTCGACCAGCAAGTCCGGGAAGTCTCACTTCAACTTTTGACCGAAGTAGGAGCGACGATCCAGACCAGCCTCGCCGCCTGACGGCGTCGAGACCGCCTACCTACCCAATCTGGAGTACGACCTTGCCGCGCGTGTGTCGACCTCCGACTCGTTCCAGTGCTTCGCGCACCTGTTCGAATGGCAGTACCGCTTCGATCTGAGGGCGCAGCTTCCCCTCGTCGACCAACCGACCGATCGCGTCCAGCCGCTGCCGGTTGATTTCGGCGTCGAGCGCTTCGCCGGCGACGCCCCGTCCCAGCTGGTCGGGCGCACCGACCAGGAAGATCGCCCGGCCACCGTCGCGCACCGCGCCCACGGCTTGATCGCGGGTCTGGCCGCCAGCAGCGTCGAAGAGGACGTCGACGCCGCCGGGAACCACGGCGAGCACCTGCTGGACCCAGTCGCCGGCGTGGTAGTCGAACACTTCGCTGGCACCCAGGCCCCGCAGGTAGTCGCGATTGCGCGGGCTGGCCACGCCCAGCGGGCGCGCGCCCACGGCCGCGGCCACCTGCACGGCGGCGCTGCCCACGCCCCCGGCCGCGGCGGTGATGAGCACGGTCTCACCGGCCTGCAACTGCCCCCGGACGAGCAGTCCGTCCCAGGCGGTCCCTCCGCCGACCACCAGCCCGGCCGCCTCCTCGAAGCTCAGCCGGTCGGGCATGCGCCCCAGGCTGTCCACGTTTGCCAGCGCGTACTCGGCAAACCCGCCGCCGGGGATCCCCAGACTCGCCCACACCCGCTCGCCCGGCCGGACATCGACCCCGTCGCCGACCGCCTCCACCACGCCTGCGACTTCAAACCCCGGGATGTAGGGCAGCGCAGGCCGTCCGAAGGCGCCGCTGATCGCCGCGACGTCCCACGGCCCGACGCCCGCGCCTCCCACCTTGACCACCGCCTGTCCCGCGGCGGGGGTTGGGTCGGGCCGTTCTTGCAGTTCCACGCTGTCGATCCCGCCCAGCTCCTGCAGCAGCGCTACTCGCATATCTGTGTCTCCTCGACTCGTGCTCCCAATGCCCAAAGGCAGCGTACGGGCCCCATGCCGCCTTCGGCTGAGGAGGAGGCGGAGGGGGAGGGATTTGAACCCTCGATCCGCCTAACGACGGATAACGGTTTTCGAGCGTGTTGTGACTTTCAGTTCGCAGGATCGTGTGATGCGCGGTGGCCCCTTGCCTGATGAGACTCGTCGGAACACGTGCAACTCCTGCCATGAACGACGTTCTTGTGCTTCCGACGGGGCCGCTGGCTGACGCGAGCCTCGCGCTCGTCCGCTCGACGGAGAGTCGGCCGATCGCTGACCACAGCATCCGAAGCTTCATCTTCGCGCGCTTGCTTGCCGAACATGAGGGCGCCTTGAACGATGCGGCTTATGACGAGGACTTGCTCTTCGCCGCCGCCGTCATGCACGACCTGGGGCTCGGGGAGCATGCCCAAGGCCAGGCTCGCTTCGAAGTCGAGGGCGCCGACCTGGCCGCCGAGGTGCTGAGGGCCCACGGCGTCCCAGAAGCCGACGTCGACCGGGTTTGGGAGGCGATCGCGCTGCACGCTTCCCAGGGTCTCGCCGAGCGCCGCGGTCTACTGACCTACCTGACGCACAAGGGTGTCTTCATCGACGCAGGCCGAATCGCAGATGCCCTGGCTGACGAACTGCGCAGGGAAGTGCAGAACGCTTACCCCAAGCCCACGGACGGCCCGTACATCGCGGACGCGATCATCGCGCACGGCCAACGGTCCCCGGCAGCGGCTCCTCCCGGTTCGCTCGCCGGTTACCTGATCCTTCAGCAACGTCAGCTCGAACACCGTCACCGTTGAGCGGCTCGGACTGCTGACCCCTCCTTCGACGGGAAGCCCTCTTCCGGACTCGAACCGGAGACCCCCTCCTTACCATTCAAGTTAGGGATGTCTCAGGCTGTCCCTACGTGCCCCTCCCAGACCGAAGAATCCCTGGAGATGTCGGAATACATTAGGGACGCACAGGGACAGAGAAACCCTTGTTGGCACGGACTGATGTTGCCTGATTGTTGCCCAATCGCCCTCGAGATCGTTCGCTGAGCGCGAGCCGTCCCGGGTGGCACGAGGGCGACGATTACGACGACGGCAGCTAGCGACGAGCGGCCTGATCGGCGAGCGGCAACTCGACGCGCAACGAGGTGCCTGCGCCCGCTGGGCTCGTTAGACGCATCGTCCCTCCGATCGCCTCGACGCGGTCTCTCAGGCCGAGCAGCCCTGAACCCTTGCTCGGGTCCGCGCCGCCACGCCCTTCGTCGCGAACCTCCACACGAAGCGCACCGTCGTCGGCGGCTACCGCGACGTCCACAGCCGGGGTATCCGCGTACTTCGCTGCGTTCGTCAACGACTCCGAGACGACGTAGTAGGCCGTCACCTCCACCGGCTCCGGGAAGCGATCATCGGCACGACAGTCGAGGTTGACGCGGAGCGGCGAGCGGGCAACGAGCCGGTTGAGCGCCGGCGTCAGGCCGTCCTCCGAGAGCCCGGCGGGATGGATCCCGAGGGCGACCTCGCGGAGGTCGTCGAGCGCGGCCGTGATGCCGTCGACGACGCGGCCCAACTCGCTTCGGTGTTCTTCGAGCTCCTCCGGCACCGTCGCCTGTGCTGCGCGCAAGGCGAGCGCGAGCCAGACGAGTTGTTGCTGTGCGCCGTCGTGCAGGTCGCGTTCGATCCGGCGCCGGGTCGCGTCGGCGGTGGCCACGATTCGTGCGCGTGAGGCGTCCAGCTCGGCGCGGCCCTCGGCGTTGGCGATTGCCGTAGCGAGGAGCTGGGTGAACTTCGCCAGCCGGTCTTCCAGGTCAGCCGGCAGGGGTTCGGCTTCGCGTGTGCCTACGGCCATGACGCCCCAGAGAGCTCCGTCCACGACGACCGGCACGCCGACCGCGGACAGCGCGCCTTCCCTTCGCGCCGTGGCTGCGATCGAACCCTGCGTAGGCCGGGTGTAGTCGGCGCGTGCAGGGAGGCCGGTTCGGCAGACCTGCGCGACCGCGCTGTCACCCTCGACCGTCCAGCTTCTCTCGATGGGGCCGAGGTAGTCGTCAGAAGCTGCGAGCTGGGTCACGGTGCCGTTGCCGTCGTAGCGCAATAGCCCGCTCAGGGGAGCGTTGAACATCCGTGCCACTTCGCCTCGGACGGCGTCGAACACACGGTGCGGGCTCGCCCCCTCCGCCACGAGCGTGGCCACGCGTCGCAGCGCCGCCTGTTCGTCGGCGAGCAGCGCGAGCTGCTCGTGTGCCTCGCTCCTTGCTATCGCTGTCGCGAGAAGCTCCGTGAATTTCGCTAGCTGGCCTTCGACGTCGGCCGGTAGGGGCTCGGCTCCGCGCGTGCCGACGGTCACGACGCCCCAGAGAGCGCCTTGGACGACGACGGGCACGCCAACCGCGGACCGCCCGCCTGCGGCCCGAGCAGCGGCCGCGATCGGCCCCTGCGTGGGCCGGGTGTAGTCGGCGCGCGCTGGGAGGCCGGTTCGGCAGACCTGCGCGGTGGCGCTGCTGTCACCCTCGACGGGCCAGCTTCTCCCGACGGGGCCGAGGAAGCCTTCGGCGGTTGTAACCAGGGTCGCGGTGCCGTTGGCGTCGTCGTAGCGCATCAGCATGCTGACTGGGGTGTTGAACTTCCGTGCCACTTCGCGTCGGACGGCGTCGAACACACGCTGCGGCGTCGCCCCCTCGGCGACGAGCGTGGCTACTCGTCGGAGCGCCGCCTGCTCCTCCGCGAGCCGTGTGCGCTCATCCTGGGCCTGGCTGTTTGCGATCGCGGTTGCCACCAGTTCGGTGAACTCCGCGAGCCGATCCTCGACCTCCTCGGGGAGCGGTGCGTCCGGCGACGCCGCCCCGACGGCTCCCCAGACAGAGCCGTTGACGATGATCGGGGCGCCCGCACTCGCGTTGAGCCCGGATTCACGAGCTCCGGCGGCGAGCGCGCCGGGAAGGTCTGTGTAGTCCTCGACCCGAGCCGGGCGGCCGGTCCGTTGTACCTGCGCGAGCATCGACTGGCCGTCGAGCGGCCAGCGGGTTCCCGGGTGGAGCACGTGCGGACGGTCGCTCCACGTCGCGATGACCGTCATCAGGCCGTCGCTGTCGTAGCGATAGACCCCGACCATCGGCAGGTGCATCACCTGAGCGACCTCCTGCGCAACGGCCGAGAACACCTCCGCGGACGGCGCGCCCGACGCCACGAGCGTCGCGACGCGGCGTAACGCGGCCTGCTCCTCCACGAGTCGCTGCTCGTTGCGCGGATCCGCCGGTGGGGCGGATGTGCTCATCACGTTACGGTAGCCCATAATCGTTGCGATGAGCATCAATGCGCGAGTCGTCCTGGCGGACGACGAGGTCCTGATGCGCGAGGGTCTCGCGGGCCTGCTCGAGCGTTCCGGTTTCGAGGTGGTGGGTCAGTCCGGGAACGCGTCCGAGCTGCTCGACTTGGTCCGCGAGCTTCGGCCCGACCTGGTGATCGTCGACATCCGTATGCCGCCTACGCACACGACCGAGGGCCTCGAGGCCGCGAAGGCGATCCGTGAGGAGTTTCCGGATATCGCGGTCGTGGCTCTCTCCGCGCATGTGCAGGTGGAGCGCGCGACCGCGTTGCTCGCGAGTGGCGAGCGGAGCGGCTACCTGCTGAAGAGTCGTGTCACAGACGTCGACGATTTCGTCGACACGCTCGAGCGCATCCTTAAGGGCGCCTCGGTCGTCGATCCCGCGCTCGTCCAGGAGTTGATTGCCGCGCGCGGCGTCCGCGACCCGCTCGACGGCCTGTCGCCGCGCGAACGGGAGGTGCTCGCCCTGATGGCTGAGGGCCGCTCGAACGCGGGTATCGCGCACACGCTGTGGATCACCGAATCGACCGTCGAGAAGCACGTCCGTGCCATCCTCAGGAAGCTGCGCTTGCCTGCCGGGGAGGACGATCAACGCCGCGTGCTCGCCGTGGTCACGTACCTCAACGCGCGTTAGCGCCCTCAATCCGTCGCGCCGACGAGCTGCATGACCGCGGACGCCGACAACTCAGTCTTCGAGATGAACCCCGTCGCAGGGCTCGCCGCGATCTCCTCGGCGTACTCGCGTCGCGCGTAGGTCGAGATCAGGATCACGGGGCTGCGCAGCCGCCGTGCGAGATCGAAGCCGCTTTCGCCGCCGAGGCGGATGTCAACCAGCACGACATCCGGCCGAAGCTCCTCCTCGAGCTGCAGCGCCTCGGCGCTCGTCGCCGCAACGCCGACAACCACAACTCCTTCACGCTCGAGCAGCAGCCGCGCTGCAGCGAGGAACGGTTGATGGTCATCGACGATCAGGCAACGAATGGGCTTAGTAGCCGCCGCCGTAACCGCCCCCGCCTTGCGGCTGTGAGCGAGGGGCGACCTTGGCGCCGGCAGGGGAGACCGCAAACCAGGAGCCGCCGAACGCGCTGATGCCCTCGCCGTTCGTGTCGCCCGGCTTCTTGTCGTTCACGAATGTGTATAGCGGGTGCCCGTTGTAGGTGAGCTGGCTGAGCCCATCAGGGCGAGTCGTCCTTCCGACTCCCGACGGCGTGGCGCCGGTGCCGACCAGCGGAGCGCCCTGGGCAAGCAGCGGCGGCCAGTTGACCGCACACGCACCTGTGCATGCGCTCACCGTGCCCGAGTCTCGCGCGAAGAGGTACAGCGTCCGTCCCTGCCGATCGACGAGGACGTCACCGAGCCCGGTGCTGGCTACTCCGACAATGGCGGGCCGACCGTCGCTCGTTGTCGGGAGCGCGTGTGACGCGCTGCCGCCGCAGCCGGCCAGCGCAACGACTGCCAGCGACAACGCGCCGAGGATGAGGAGTGACGTGCGGCCAAGCATCTGCTCATGGTCGCCACCGCACGCTCGGAACGCATCGCTGCGAGCCGGACACGCCGTTAGCGGATAACCGCAGTAACGACTTGCGGTTCGTCTCGATGCGGGGCGCTGCGCCTCCCCGCCACGCTGTCTTGGCGACTCGACGGCGAGTTCGTCGTCCTGGGACGAGCAGCGTGAGCGTGGACGCCAATCCAGAAGAGGAGTGCAACATGAGTGGACGGACCGCACTGGTCAAGGGCACCACCGACGGGATCGCAGTCAGCCGACGGCACGGTGCCGCGTTCTGGGCCGTGGCGTTCGCCTTTCTGGTCGTCATGGCATTTGCGACCTTGCCGAGCCCGCTCTATGGGCTGTACCGAACGCGTGACCACCTTTCGACTCTGACCGTCACGGTGGTCTACGCGGTATTCGCGTGCGGCGCGATCGCCGCCTTGCTCTGTGAGCACGTTGTCGTCGCGCGCATCGGCCGCCGTGGAGCCATGCGCGGCGGGGTGGCGACGGTGATGGTGGCGGCAGCCGTGATCGCCGTCTGGAAGGCCCTACCGGGTTTGGTCGTGGGGCGCGTACTCACAGGGGTGTCCGTCGGGCTCGCCGCCGGAACCGCCACCACATACCTCATCGAGCTACGACTTCGAGACGATCCGAACGCGTC
>DASVEU010000106.1:0-20956 GCA_036380395.1 Gaiellaceae bacterium | reverse complement strand
ACAACCGCGAGGACCACAGCACCGTCTGTCCCACCATGTTCATCACGCAGGAGCAGGCAGGGGACGTTCTGGGGATGGCCGAGCGGGCTTATGCGCTCTACGCGAGCTGGGGATACGCGACCCCGATCCTCGACATCAGCGATGGTGACGGCTACCTGGACATCTCAGCCGACCAGTTCAGTCTCCCGCCCAACGGCTGTATCGCCCACGGCGCGATCGACCTGAGCATTCCCCGCGAGGTCGACGGGACGCTGGGACGCTGGGACGCGCTGATCAACCCCGTCCTGCCGCTCGGCGCCGGCGAGATTCATCTCGACACGGTGAAGGGCCTGACGTACCACGTGATCGCACACGAAGTCTTCCATCTCTTTCAAGGCAAGATCACAACCAGCGCGGACCCCTGGGTCGCGGAGGGCACAGCCGAATGGGCGGCCGTCAAGGCCGACGGCGCTGCCGGCGGGCTCGAAGTCAATCCGGACCGAACGCTCGACTGCGTCGGCGCCGAGTGCGGGGACGCCGAGTTCGACAAGAACGGCTACCCGGGCTGGATGCTTTTCGAGTACCTGACCGAACACTATGGCGACGCGAAGATCAAGGACATCCTCTCGGCAGCGCCGATGACCGGAACCCAGGCGCTGGCATCGGTCTTGCCCGCGCCCGTAAAGCTGCAGGACTTCTTCAACGACTACACGACGGCGAGGCTCAACGGAGACTTTTCGTCCCCGGCCTTGGCCGGCGTCTTGCCACAGTCGCTGGCGACGCTCTCGCTCGGCAACGCGAGCGGATTGTTCTCGGTCACCCCCATCGCCGTGAACCACCTCGCGGTCCGCTACCTCGAGCTGGCCCACGGTGACGACACCGATACGGGACCGTGCTACGTCGCTTCGTTGAAGCTCGAGGTCCGCATTCCGGCCAACGTCGTCTCGAAGCCCTACTACTACGCGAACGTCGCTGGGTCTGTGCCGCAGGCGCTCACCGTCTCGGGGTCGACAGCGTCGATCGATCACGTTCCCTGGGACACGTGCAGCGGGAGCCCGCACGCCTATCTGTCCCTCCCGAACGATTGGAACGACGCCGATCAGGTCGGCCCACCCAAGGACGGCCGTGAGTTCGTCGTCACTGGCTTTCTCACCGTCGACAAGTCGAAACCAGCGAGCGCCGCGTCGCCGCCTCCGGGCGTCAAGGTGATCGGGCCCGTCATCCAGGTGCCGACGACCGACCCGGCGCCGGACCTGAGCGTCTACGCGCCCGAGCTCCTCCGCGTCTCGGCGAAGACGCACGTCTTGCGCTTCGTCGTCTTCTCGAGCGGAACGGGAGCGCTCCGCGCCGTCCTCGGCTCGAGCTGGAACGGTTCCGCCACCCTGCACGCGGGCAACAACGACATCCGCTTCGTGCTTCCGACGCAGCTCCTCAAGCGCTTGCGGAAGACCAGCTCGGAGAACATCCTGTCGTTGACGAGCTACTCGCCCGGCGGCGCCAGGGGTGAGACCATCACGCGTCGCGTCGCTGTCCAGACGACGAAACCGAAGCGCCGCAAGTAACTCCAGAGTCGCCGGCTGGCGTCCCTCGATCGAGGGACAGCCGTGCGGCCGGGCCTGCCGACAACCAGAGAGAACCATGCGGACCCCTCTTCTTGCCGCCGTCTGTCTCGGCCTGCTCTTGCTCGCGCCCGCGGGCGAGGCGGCGACTGCTGTTCGCGGTGCCCCGCCGACTGCGCTGCACGGCTTCCTGCTGCGCGCCGACGAGCCGGTCCGAAACTCCTTCCCGCGCACGCCCTCCTTCGCCTGGAACCCGGCGCCGGGCGCGCTTCGCTACCAGTTCCAACTCGCAACGAGCTCCAGTTTCCGCGAGAGCGGAATCGTGTATTCGACCACCGGGCTGACCACTCCCGTAGCCGCACCTACGGTGATGCTCCCGTGGATCACGGGCAACCCGCACGCGCTGTTCGCACGGGTCCGTGGAATCACGGCTTCCTCCACGACCCCGTGGAGCGCCTCGTTCGGCTTCGACATGGAACCGGGCGCCGCGCCCAAGCCGCTGCCCAGCTACCCGGGCCTGCTTCGGTGGACGCCGATCGAGGGAGCGGACGGCTACGAGGTCTGGTTCGTGGACATGCCGAAGATAGAGACGGTCTTCACCAACGTGCTCGATGAGCGCGAGCTGTACACCTTCCACCGCACCTCGAATTGGACGAGCTCGGTTCGCTGGAGGATTCGCGCGCTCCGCACCGATCGGACTGACAACGAGAAGAAGACGAGGCAGAACGGACTGCCCGCGGTTGGCTACGGGCCCTGGAGTGGCGTCTACAACTCCACCAACCCGGCATATCAGGGCGGGCCGATCACCCTCGGCAGCACAGTGTCGGACATCGTTTCAACCGGCGATGCAGGGTCCGATTCGCATCGGCTGATGCCGGCGTTCACCTTCACGGGCGATCAGACTCTCGATGGCACGAGCGCCGAGCTCTTCCGCATCTACGTCTTCACGGATAGGCAGTGCCTCAATCGCGTGTACACCAGCGCAGTGATCGGGGGACCCGCATATGCGCCGCGTCCCTTCGGCCCACTCGCGCTTCCTTCCGTCACCGCCGCGATGGCAGCTGCCCGCGCGAGCTATCTCCCGGACGGCTCCGAAGCGACCGGCTACACCGTCGACGGCCTGCAGGTCAAGACGACCGAGGCGGCGGCACCCGCGAAGCCCACGACGGCCGTGCCGAGCGATTCCGATACAAACCCCGGCGGCTCGGGCCCCTCTCCGCCTGCCGGGCCTGAGCAGATTGAAGTCGGTGCGGGAGTGCTCGGTGCGCCGGTCGATCTGTGGGACACCGATTGGCCGAGCAGCGGCTACTACTGGACCGTCATCCCCGTTGCCGCCCTCTCCCCCGGCGCACTCTCGACCAGTACCGCGGCGACCGCCGCGCTCGGCGTGTCCAGCGTGACCGTCGCCAGCACGCTCGGCTTCTCGACCGGCGACACGGTGCTGCTCGGGAACAAGGCGAACCAGGAACCGGTCACGGTCATCGCTGTGAGCGGCACCACGCTGACACTGGCGGCGCCCCTGAAGTTCGGGCACGGCGTCGGCGAGCCACTCGTTCGCTCCGGTGGCAGTCTGCAGTACCGAGATCTGGAGCTGCCCCAGGACGTTTGCGCACCGCCGTACAACCGGGTTGCACGCTTTGGCAAGCAGAGCGAGCCGTCGCTCACCGCGGCGGGCGAGCTCTTCGCCTCCGGCCTCTCCCCCAAGGGTCGCCTGACGGCGGGAACTTCGAGCCAGGCGTTCTACGGCTCCCCGCTCGTTGCCTGGACCCCGGCACTCGGCGCCACCGTGTACGAGGTCCAGTGGAGCAAGAAGCGCTATCCCTTCAAGCCGCTGCCGAATCCCCAGAACCAGAGCGCACTCGGCACGCTCACGCTCGGCACCTCTTACGTCCTCCCGTTGAAGCCGGGCACCTGGTACTACCGCGTGCGCGGGTTCAACTACACACTCCCCACGGGTGCCCAGCAGATGTCCTGGTCCGACCCGGCCAAGATCGTCGTCGCGAAACCGAAGTTCCGCGTCATCGGAGGCGGCAAGTAACACGAACTGACTTAGTGGCTCTGAGCCACTAAGTCAGAAGTCGAGAGGCCAGGCGCTGGAAAGCGTTGCCGGCGACGCGCACTGTTGGCTTGTGGCTCTGAGCCACAAGCTCGGAACGGCTACTGGATCGCCTTGAGGAACCGGCGCCCG
Source organism: Gaiellaceae bacterium (assembly GCA_036380395.1). GTDB lineage: Bacteria > Actinomycetota > Thermoleophilia > Gaiellales > Gaiellaceae > 3-1-20CM-4-69-9. The sequence continues at coordinate 17,230 of DASVEU010000106.1, read as the reverse complement.
ATGCGCTCGACGGGCTTCGGCAAGAGCCTGCGTTGCTTCTTCACAACGGTCGAGCCGAGCCAGAACGCTGTCTTGACGCCAAGGACGTAGCGGTTGCGCGCACGGTCGGCGAACGAGTTCTGATCGACCTTGCGTGCGACGGTGGTGGAGCCGACCACGAACCTCGCATCCTTGAAGCGGTTCGAACGGTAGATCGCCTGGCCCACGACCTTGCGGGGCCCGGACGTCCACGTCGTGTCGTGAAAGGCGACCCAGCCTCCCTCGACCACCTTCGGTACCCACTTCTCGAAATCCTCGAGCACGAGGTCATATTCGTGCGAGCCGTCGACGAACAGCAGCTCGATTGGTTCGTGGAACTCGTCCGCCGCGGGTTGTGAGAGCGACGTGACCGGCCTGACGAGCTCCGTGATTCCCGCGCGGTCGACGTTCGCCTTGAAGTCTCCGAAGCGATAGTCGGCATGTGGGTCGATCGCATAGATGGGCACGGACACTCCGGCCAGCGAGCCGCGCCCGAGACAGATCGTCGACTTGCCCTTCCACGAGCCGATCTCGACGATCACGCCCTTTCCGGTACACGCGCGCGCGAGATCGTAGAGCGCCTCCCCTTCTTCGTCCGTCAGCCAGCCGGGCACCTCCGCGATGAGCGGCTTGACGTGCACGGTGAAGTCGTTCATCCCGCCGCGGAGCGTACGGCTTCTTCGTAGATGCGGTCGCGCTCGAACCGGTCGAGCTCTTCGGAGAGCAGGTCTGATGGCGGCGGTGCGTCACCCGGAGGGAACGGCGCCGGTTTCCCGTCGATCTCGACGGCCTCGAGGTGGTCGGCCGGCTCGTGCTCGAGTTGAACCGGGCGGGACAGGCGTGACCGCAACCAGCCGGCGAGGAGCTCCGCCTGCGCAGCGGTGCCGGTCACGCGGATCCGCTCGACGTTCCCGATCCCCGGCCAGAGGGATGCGAGCTGCCTGCGCCACCGGCTCGTCCGCGCCCAGGCGATGTCGGAGACCACGACACGATCGAAGACACCCGCGAGTTGCGCGTAGGCCACGGGTAGCTCGTTCCACTCGGTGCTGTCGACGATCAGGCGGTCGACGACGCCCACGAGGCTCTCGAACGAATCGCTGCCGAACGAAGGCACACCGCGCCAGCGCAGGAACACGGGCAGATCCGGCAGGAAGAGCGGCTGGACCACGCTCGCGGGCGCCGCCGCGCGCGGCCCGCAGAGCCGGATCCGGATCGTCTCGGCGCAGATCTGGCGGCCCTCGCCCGAGGGGAAGATCTCGACGTCGACCTGCGCCTCGAGCCCGTCCTCTCGCTCGGGCTCGGGGACGAGGACGATGGTCCGAGAGGGATGGCGCTCCGCCAGGCCGGCCAGGACATCGTCCGCTGCTTCGACCCACTCGGGCGGAACCCATGCCGTGTGGGTCATCACGCTCGTCCGCTGATAGGGCACGTCAGAGCCCGGCGCGATGCGCAGCGCGGCCACCTGGCGCTCGATCTCCCGGATCGACCCTAGTGCCGTCGCCACCGAGCCTCCTCTGGAGGTGCCGGAGCGATCGGAATGCTCACCTGAGACGCCAGGACCGCCCGTCGCGTTCCATCAGCTCGTCAGCGGCCGTCGGCCCCCAGGTTCCCGCGGCATAGTTCGGGAACGCCGGGCGGTCGCGGGCCCAGGCCGCGACGATCGCGTCGACGAGCGCCCATTGCTCTTCCACCTCGTCGATGCGTGTGAACAGCGTCGCGTCGCCGAGCATCGCATCGAGGATCAGGCGCTCGTACGCCTCGGGCAAGCCCGTTCGGAAGGCCCCGCCGTAGAGGAAGTCCATGTGAACGGTCCGGATCGTCATGCCCTGCCCGGGAACCTTGACTCCGATGGCCAGCGACACGCCTTCGTCGGGTTGCACGTGCACGATGAGGACATTCGGCCTCAGCCGCTCGGCGGAGAGCTCCTCGAAAGGCGGGTGAGGCGCACGCTTGAACTGGATTGCGATAGTCGTCTCTCGTCGCGCGAGCCGCTTGCCGGTCCGGACATAGAAGGGCGTGTCCGCCCAGCGCCAGTTGTCCACGTAGAGCTTCGCTGCGACATAGGTCTCCGTCATCGAGTTCGGATCGACTCCCTGCTCTTCGCGATAGGCCGGCACGTCCTCGCCTTCGATGTAGCCGCGACCGTACTGCCCGCGTACAACCGACTTCGGCCCCGGCGTGTGCATTGCGCGCAACACCTTCACCTTCTCGGTGCGCACCGAGTCCGCGGTGAAGTCGATCGGCGGCTCCATCGCGGTGATCGCGATGAGCTGCAACATGTGGTTCTGGAAGATGTCGCGCACCGCGCCCGCCTGCTCGTAGTAGCCGGCGCGACCTTCGATGCCCATCGTCTCCGCCACGGTGATCTCGACATGGTCGACGAACTGCCTGTTCCAGATCGGCTCGAAGATCCCGTTCGCAAACCGAAGAGCAAGCATGTTCTGCACGGTCTCCTTGCCGAGGTAATGGTCGATCCGGAAGACCTCGCGCTCCTCGAAGTACTCCTCGATGGTCTTCTGCAGCTCGCGTGCAGAGGCGAGCTCGTGGCCGAACGGCTTCTCGATGATGAGCCGTACCCAGCCCTGCGCCGAACGACGCTTGCCGACGGCTCGGACAACCGTCTCGAAAGCTGCCGGGGGCGTCGCAAGGTAGTAGACGCGGTTGCCTCCCGTCCCCCGCTCTTCGTCCAGCTCGGTCAGTGTCTTGGCAAGCCCGTCCTCGCGCTCCTCGTCGGCGAAGTCCATCGCGACGTAGCGCATACCGCTCGCCAGCAGCTCCCACGCGTCGTCGCGGAACTCGTCGCGTGAATGCTCCTGCACGGCCTCCTTCATCCGCTCCCGGAACTCGTCATCGGTCTCTGGCGAGCGCGCAACGCCGACGACCGCAAAATGCTCGGGCAGCAAGCGGCGGAAGGCGAGCGAATAGAGCGCCGGAAAGAGCTTGCGCTTCGTCAGGTCGCCGGACGCACCGAAGATGACGAGGATGCAGTTGTCGGGCGCGCGCCGGAGCTCCAGCCCTTCGAGCAGCGGATTTTCCTGCGCGATCGCCACGGCTACCGCGGGTCCGAGCCTGCCTTGGCGCGCTCGACAGCCCTGACGGCGTGGCCGCCGAACTGGTTCCGCAGAGCAGCGGCGACCCTGGCGGAGAACTTGATCTCGTCACGGGACTGGAAGCGCGCGAAGAGCGATGCCGCAATCACCGGCGCTGGCACGTTCTCGTTGATCGCCTCGTTGATCGTCCAGCGGCCTTCACCCGAGTCCTCGACGTAAGGGGCGATGTCCTCGAGCTTCGAGCCGTGCGTCTCGAACGCGGCGTGCAGAAGCTCGAGCAGCCACGACCGGACGACCGACCCGTTGCGCCAGATGCCGGAGATCTCGTAGGCGTCCAGGTCGTACTCGGAATGCTCCATGATCTCGAAGCCCTCTGCGTACGACTGCATCAAGCCGTACTCGATCCCGTTGTGCACCATCTTCACGAAGTGGCCTGCACCGGATGGGCCGACGTGTGCGTACCCATCCTCCGGCGCGAGTGCCTTGAAGACCGGCTCGAGTCGCTTCACCGGCTCCTCGTCGCCGCCCACCATGAGGCAGAAGCCGACCTCGAGGCCCCAGACACCACCGGAGACGCCGGCGTCGACGAAGTGGATGCCGCGATGGCTCGCTTCGACGTAGCGCCGCTTCGAATCCCGGAAGTTCGAATTGCCGCCGTCGACGATCGTGTCGCCCTCGTCCGCGATCTCGAGCAACTGGTGGAAGGTCTGCTCCGTGATCTCGCCCGCAGGAATCATCATCCAAAAGGCGCGCGGGGCCTTCAGCTGTTCCTTGAGCCGCTCGAGCGAGTCGGCCGTCCGCGTGGCGACATTGGGGTCGTATGTGTGCAGCTCGTGGCCGTGCTCGGCAAGGCGCTCCGTCATGCCCGAGCCCATGCGCCCGAGCCCGATCATCCCCAGCTGCATTAGAGATCCTCCAGTCTGACCCGTACGATCGGGCGCCCGCGTTCCCGTAGCGACCGAAAGTCGCCCTCGGCCTGAGCCCGGATCAAACGTCCGAAACCGAAGTCCTGGCCCGGGATGGGGATCTCCTCGCCGGTGTCGTCGACGACCTGGACGAAGAGCCCCGTCGGCGGACCGCCCTTGTGGAGCTGCCCCGTGGAGTGCAGGTAGCGCGGCCCGAGGCCGTGGGTCACGACGCAGGCGGTCTCGTGGCCGCGCTCGATCAGAGGCTCGAGCTCGCGCTCGCGCAGCGGATCGATGAAGGCCTGAATCGCGATGTAGTTCGGCGGCTCGGCGCCCTCCAGCAGCTCGTCGAGGGAGCCTTCCGGCTCGAGCTGCGGATCCTCGCCGGACGCGAGCACCTCCTTCGTCTTGTCCTTCGCCGCCTGCACGTCCGGCTGGTCGAACGGATTGATCTCGAGGATGGAGCCGGCGACTGCAACGGCGAACTCCCAGCGGAAGAACTCCGCACCAATCTCGTCCGGATCGGCAAGTTGCACCTCGGCGGCCTGGCGGTCGGGGCCGTCCGGGCTCTCCCCCGGCGCCGGCACGAGCCCCTTCCCCTGCTTCCCGGTGGACTCGGCGATCAGCTGCTCGGCCCACAGCCCGAAGTTGCCGTCCGTCTCCCCGATGCAGACCTTGTCGCGGCCCTCGCGCCAGTGCTCGCCGAGCTGAAGGCCCAGCTGAAGGCCGGGGTTGGCATCGCCGCGGCAAGCCTCCGCCATGCGCTCGCCGCTCGCGAGGACGCGCTCGATGTCGATCCCCATCAATGCAGCCGGCACGATTCCGAACGGAGACAGCGCCGAGTAGCGGCCGCCGATGGTCGGCTCACCCGCGAACACGCTCATGCCGCGCTCAGTCGCCAGCTCCTCGAGGGCCGAGCCTGGATCGGTGACAGCGACGAACTGCTCGCCGCTCTTACCTGCCTTCTCCCAGAAGTACTCGAAGTGCGAGAGCGTCTCGAGTGTGCCGCCCGACTTGGACGAGACGACGAACATCGTCTTGCTCAAGTCGAGCGACCTCTCTGCATGTCGGATCATCGCGGGGTGCGTCGTGTCGAGAACGTGCAGCTGCTCGGCTCCGAACGTCCGCTTCAACACCTCGGGCGCGAGCGAGGAGCCGCCCATGCCGAGCAGGACGAACGTCTCGAACTTCGTGCGCGCCGCCGCCGCGAACTGGGCAATCTCGCCGGTGCGCTCCTGCATCCGGATCGGCTCGTCGAGCCAGCCGAGCCACTTGTCCTCGTCCGCGCCGGTCCAGACGGTGGGGTCGCGCGCCCAGATCCGCTCGACGAGCTTCTCCTGCGTCAGGACTGTCACGCTGTGGCGAGCGCCCCGCGCTTGGCGCGGATCCCTTCGAGCAGCTCCTCGAAGGAGTCGCTGAACTTCTGCACACCCTCACGCTCGAGCGTATCGGAGACGTCGTCGTAGGAGATGCCGGCGGCCGCAAGGTCTTTGAACAGCTTGCGCGCGGCATCGACGTCCTTCGCCAACGTCAGCTCGACCTTGCCGTGGTCCTGGAACGCGCGGATGGTCTCCTCGGGCATCGTGTTCACCGTCTCAGGCCCGATCAGCTCCTCGACGTACATGACGTCGCGGTAGTCGGGATTCTTCGTGGACGTCGACGCCCACAGGCAGCGCTGCTTCGTTGCGCCTTTCGCCTCGAGGGCTTCCCAGCGTGGCCCGGCGAAGATCTCAAGATAGTTCTGATACGCGAGCTTCGCGTTCGCGATGGCGAGCTTGCCTTTCAATTTCGTCGCATAGCCGATCTCGTCGAGCCGCCTGTCGGTCTCCGTGTCGACGCGCGAGACAAAGAAGCTCGCGACAGAGTGCACCTCGTTCGGGTCGCCGCCGCTCTCGACAAGTCGCTCGAGGCCGCGGATGTATGCCTCCATGACCTCCTTATGTCGCTCGAGCGAAAAGATCAGCGTGACGTTGATGCTCTTCCCGGAGGCGATCATCTCCTCGATCGCGCCGAGTCCAGGCTCGGTCGCAGGAATCTTCACGTAGAGGTTCGGCTTGTCGATCCAGTCATGCAGCCGATGCGCTTCGGCGATCGTGCCGTCACGGTCGTAGGCAAGGGTCGGGTCGACCTCCCACGAGACGTACCCGTCGAGGCCTCCGCCCTCGTCCCAGACCGCGCGCAGCAGGTCACAGGCATCCGAGATGTCGTGTGACGAGAGCTGCAGGAAGATCTCCTTCGGGTCCTCTTCACCGGAGTCGAGGATTTCCTTCAGCTGCTTGTCGTACGCATCTCCTTCGGAGATCGCCTTCTGGAAGATGGTCGGGTTCGAGGTAACGCCTACGACGGCATCCTCCTCCATCATTTTCGCGAGCTTGCCGCTCTGCAGCATCTGCCGCGAGAGGTAGTCGATCCACACGCTCTGGCCGAGCGCGGACAGCTTGTGCAGGTTCGATTCAGACATGAGAGGCGTTCCTTTCAAGATCTTCGATTTGCTTGAGCCGTTTGACATAACGCTCGCCACCGTCGAAACGTGCCCGGAGAAACGTCGTCACGAGATCCCGGGTGAGCGACGGCCCGACGACCTCCGAACCCAGACAGAGGATGTTCATGTTGTCGTGCTCGACGCCCTGGTGGGCGGAGTAGACGTCATGGCAGATGGCGGCTCGAATTCCCGGCAGCTTGCAGGCGGCGATCGAGGCGCCAACGCCGGAGCCGCAGACAAAAACGCCGCGCTCTGCGTCGCCGCGAAGGATGGTCTCGCCGATCAGGCGGGCCTTCTCCGGGTAGTCGATCCGCACCTTGTCGGTGTCGGTGCCCAGGTCCACCAGCGAGTGCCCGGCGAGCACGTCGAGCACCGCGTCGCGGAGATGGACGCCACGGTGGTCGAATGCAACCGCCACCTTCACGTCTGGACCGTACCCCACCGGCGACAGAGCACGCGCCCTGCCTCCTAGAATGGCCTCGATGGACGCGAACGAACTCCGCGAGCTCGGCCAGCAATTCCGCGTCGATTCGATTCGCCCGGCGGCCGTCGCGAAGTCAGGGCATCCCACCTCGGGCATGTCCGCCGCCGACCTGATGGCCGTCCTCGTCGCGAACCACCTCCATTACGACTACGACAAGCCGAAGCGGCCGGCGAACGACCGGCTGATCTTCTCGAAGGGGCACGCCTCCACGCTGTACTACGCGATTCTGCGCGCCGCCGGGGCGATCACCGACGAGGAGCTGCTGACCTACCGCAAGTTCGGCAGTATGCTCGAGGGGCACCCGACTCCCTTGATCCCGTGGGTGGACGTGGCGACGGGCTCGCTCGGGCAGGGACTGCCGATCGGGGTCGGCATGGGTCTCGCAGCCAAGTACCTCGACCGCCTTCCCTCCCGTGTCTGGGTGCTCTGCGGCGACAGCGAGATGGCCGAGGGGTCGATGTGGGAGGCCTTCGAGCACGCGTCGCACTACGAGCTCGACCACCTGACCGCGATCATCGACGTCAACCGGCTCGGGCAGCGCGGCGAGACGATGATCGGCTGGAACACCGGCGTCTACGTCGAACGCGCGCGAGCGTTCGGCTGGAACGCGATCGAGATCGACGGCCACGATGTCGAGGAGATCGACCGCGCGTACAAGGAAGCAGAGGAGACGGCCGGCCGGCCGACGGTGATCGTGGCGCGCACGATCAAAGGCAAGGGCGTCAAGGCCGTCGAGGACAAGGACGGCTGGCACGGCAAGCCGCTCGACGATCCCGACGCGGCGATCAAAGAGCTCGGCGGCATCCGGAACATCCACGTCGACGTCGCAAAGCCCGAGCCTGCCGACCCGCACCGCTTCCCCGACGGACCGCTCGAGCTGCCGCGCTACGAGCTGGGCCAGGAAGTGGCGACGCGCAAGGCGTACGGCGAGGCGCTCGCGGCCCTCGGGTCCGCCCGCGGAGACGTGGTCGCGCTCGACGGCGAGGTGAGCAACTCGACGTTCGCTGAGATCTTCAAGCAGGCGCACCCCGACCGCTTCTTCGAGATGTACATCGCGGAGCAGCAGCTCGTCGCCGCGGCAGTCGGCCTGCACGCGCGCGGCTGGAACGCATTTGGCTCGACCTTCGCGGCATTTTTCTCACGCGCCTACGACTTCATCCGCATGGCGGCCATCAGCCGCGTCGACCTGCGTCTGGCGGGCTCGCACGCAGGCGTGTCGATCGGCGAGGACGGCCCTTCCCAGATGGCGCTCGAGGACATCGCGTCGCTGCGTGCGATTCACTCAAGCGTGGTGCTGCATCCCTGCGACGCGAATCAGACCGCCAAGCTCGTGGTGGCGATGGCGGACACGAAGGGCATCGTTTTCCTGCGCACGTTGCGCCCCAACACTCCCGTGATCTACGGGCCCGACGAGGAGTTCGAGGTCGGCGGCAGTCGCGTGATCCGCTCGTCGGACGACGACGACGTCACCATCGTCGCCACGGGCATCACGGTGCACGAGGCCCTGAAAGCGGCCGAAGCGCTCGAGGAGGACGGAATCACCGCGCGTGTGATCGATGCGTACTCGATCAAGCCGATCGACGCCGAGGCGCTGCAGGCAGCCGCCGAGGCCACGGGCAAGATCGTCACCGTAGAAGACCACTTCCCTGAGGGCGGCCTCGGCGACGCCGTTCTCGCCGCGCTGGCCGAGAAGGACGAGCACCCGCGAGTGCTGAAACTGGCGGTGCGGGAGATGCCGCGCTCGGGCAAGCCGGAGCAGCTCATGAACGCCTACGGCATCGACGCCGAGCACATCGAAACGGCGGCACGTCAGCTGCTGGTCGGTTCGGAAGTCACCACCTCGTAAAGCGCGCGCTGCCGCTCGCGAGCCGCACGGAATACTTCGACCTTGTCTGGGCGAGGCTCGACCACCGGGCCGAGTGGCGCCGGAGGCGGCGTCTCGCCCAGCCGCTCGAGCACCACGACGGCCGCACCGCGCAGCGACGCCTCCTCGACCCCGGACGTCGTGACCGGCCGGCCGAGCGCGTCCGCCATGATCTGCACCCAGTCGGGGTCCTTGAGCAGTGCGCCGCCCGTGACAACGATTTCCTCGACTCCCGGGATCAACTCGGCAACCTGCGCGAAGCGGAACGCGACGCCTTCGAGGCCGGCCTGGCGCAGATCCAGCGGCGTCGTGGCAAAGGTCAGTCCGTGAACGGCGCCCTTGGCGTGCTGGTGCCAGCCCGGACTGCGCTCACCGCCGAGCAGCGACAGGAACGTCAGCCCGTGCGAATCCGGATCGCGGCCTGCGAGTGACTTCGCGCCGGCCTCTCGGAACGTCTGCTCCATCCAGGCGTAGAGATTCCCGCCGTCCGAGAGCGAGCCGCCTTCGACGACACGTGTCTCGTCGATCCAGTGAAGAAAGAGCCCGGTGCGCGGCTCCGGTCTGTCCGTTTCGTAGACAACCCGGATCGCACCCGACGTACCGACCATCAGGGCCGCACGCTCACGGGTCACGCAACCCGCTCCAAGGTTGGAGCAAGCGCCGTCGAACAGCGCCGGGTACCAGCTGTCCACCGGTGCATCCGAGATCACCGGCAAGCGTTCGGCGGCGAGGTCCAGCGTCTCGAGCAGCTCCGAGTCCCACGTTCGCGTGCGGAGGTCAACGAGCCCGGTCGGCGACGCCATCGAGATGCTCGTGGGAATCTCACGGCCGAGCAGCCGCTCGTAGAGGTAGTCGCAGAAGGAGACGAAGCGGTGCGCGGAGCGAAACACCTCCGGCCGCTCCTCGGCGAGCCACGCCAGCTTCGCCGGCCAGTAGCTCGTGTGGATCTGGCAGCCCGTCCTGGCATGGACTGCGACGTTGTCGAGGCGCCGCAAGAGCCGGTCGGCTGCGTCGGCGGAACGCGTGTCCCGCCAGGAGAGGATCGGCGTCAAGGGCCGGCCGCGCCGGTCGAGCGCAACCAGACTGTGGCCGAAGCAGGCCGCGCCGACCGCGTCGACTTCCGCTGCGCCGCCCACCTCCTCGATCACCTCGCGCGTGCGCGCGAGAACTCGGTCCGCGTCGTACTCCCCGGGATAGTCGCGTCGCGCGGGCTCGTCCCGCTCCTCGGCCGTCTCGTCGAACACGCGCGCCCGCACCGACGAGGTGCCGACATCGAGAGCGAGAACCTTCCGCGTGGACACCGGCCGGACGATAACTACGAGCGGCTCGCCGCCTCCTTCCTCGGGCCGAGCTCACGCCGCTGCATCTCGCCCCAACTCCCATCGCCTCGTGATGTGACGATCAGGCGGCCGCGACCTCCCTGACGGCGAGCGGTAGCTCGATACAGAAGGTCGTCCCTCGCCCCAGCTCACTTTCGACCGTGATCCTCCCGCCGTGGCTTTCGACGATCGCCTTCACGATCGCGAGGCCCAGACCCGTCCCCTGAATCGCCAGCTCGTTTGCAGCGGGCGCCCGGAAGAAACGCGTGAACAAACGCATCTGGTCGTCGGCCGAGATCCCCATCCCAGTGTCCTCGACCCGGATCTTGGCCTGCTCGCCTTCCGCAGAGATTCGCACGTCGACCGTTCCACCCGACGGGGTGAATTTGATCGCGTTCGAGAGCAGGTTGTCGAAGACCTGCGCCAGCCGGCCGCGGTCGGCGTCCACTTCCGCAACGTCATCCGCGCTCAGTTCGACGACCAGGCCCTTTGCCGCTGCAGCCGGCCGTGCCGCGTCGACGGACTCCTTCAGGAGTCCTACGAGCTCGAACGAGTGGCGATCGAGAGAGATCACACCCGCCTCGACCTGCGAGACGAAGAGGAGATCGCCGACGACGCTGAGAAGCCTGTCCGCATTGCGGTCGACGACGGCCAGAAAGCGTTCTTGCTCGTCGTTCAGCTCGCCGGCCTCACCGCTGATGAGTAGCTCCAGATAGCCGCGAATCGAAGTCAGCGGCGTTCGCAGCTCGTGTGAAACCGACGCAACGAAGTCGTCCTTCAGCTTGTCGAAGGTCCGCAGTTGCTCGTTCTGGGCCCGGATCCGTCGAAGGAGCCGGACCGCGTAGACGGCGAATGCCGCGCCGCCGCCGATCGCAAGTAGAGCCGCGAGAATGCCGGCCGTGAGCGCACGCCGACCGTCGGCTTTTGCGGCCGCGGCCTGGTTGCGTTCGTCTCGATCGTCGCTGGGGCCGATCCGGGAAAGCGGAACGAGGACCCTCGGTTCCATGGCTTTCAGACCATCACCGACCGCGTTCTCCGGAACGACGCCCCGGCCTGCGGCCGGTCGATCCGCATGAAACTCCTGAACGAACGACGCGTGCGCCTCGGCGGCGGCAAGAACGTCTCGAGCCTGTTGCTTCGTTGAGACTCCTTGCAACTCGGCGAGCACGCGCTCGAATTGCGCGCCCAAGCTGTCGATCTCGCGAAGAGTTTCCGGAGTCGGCCTGAGCAAGAATTCGTTCATCGCCTCCCGTTCGCGCCAGAAGTACTTCTCAGAGCGCTGGGCAAGCTTGTCGCGATCATGGGCTCGAGCGACAAGTTGATGGTCCGCGACAGCATGGCGGTAGCTCACGGCCATGACCACGAGGCCCAGTGCAATCAAGCTCACTGTGGCCACGATCGCGAGCGTTGTTCCACGCAGGGCGAGACCTCGGCGAAATGCCATCCGGTTCACTAGATCGGGGGAGTCCGCCTCGATGGTGGCCCCCTTTCGGGGGATTCCCTGCCTTGCAGCTCAGACGCTGCGCCTTTCCGTTTCTTTGCCCGCCGGATGAGAGCGCTGGATACCGGCAAAACTTGCGTGGAAGCGCTTTTGTCCCCCGTTCGGGGGACAAAGTTTGCCCAACCGACTGTCGAAGTCAGGACGGAACGCTTACAAATGGGCAGCTTGCCCACTCGATTTGACAAGAGAGGACGATCTGTGGCAGACGACCTGGCGGCCGCGCAGGCGCTGAGGTACGCGGAAGAGCTACGCAGTCTCTACGCGGAGGAGAGAAAGCAGAGACGCACCGCGGAGCGCGCACTCGAGCAACTGGGTGACTCGTACTCGACGACCGTGAGGGCACTCGCCGCAGCGCTCGAGTTACGCGACGACGAGACAGGCGGCCACGCCGAGCGAGTCACACGGCTCGCACTCGAGCTTGCCAGGTCGATCGACCCCGACCTCCTCGACGATCCCCAGTTGGAATACGGGTTCCTGCTGCACGATCTCGGCAAGATCGGCGTCCCGGATTCGATCTTGCTCAAGCCGGGCCCGCTGACGGCGCGCGAGCGAGAGACGATGCGGGACCATCCGATTCTCGGCGAGCGCATCGTCGCCCGCGTCCCCTACCTCCGCGGCACCGCGCGACAGATCGTGGCGGCTCATCACGAGCGCTGGGACGGAGGCGGCTACCCGCGCCGCCTGCGAGCCCTCGACATTCCTCGGTGCGCTCGGATCTTCGCCGTCGTCGACGCCTTCGATGCCATGACGAACGAACGGCCCTATCGCGCCGCCATGAAGATCGATCTGGCGCTGGCCGAGATCGAGCGCTGCCGAGAGAGCCAGTTCGACCCGCTCGTCGTGGAGGCGTTTCTGTCATTGCAGGACATCAGGCCAGCCGCATGACTGTCCCTCGCCTTCGGCTCGCTCCCGACTCGCCGCTCTCCGTTCTGCTCGTCGAAGACGACGCGATGGTGTCAGGCTGGGTTCGTATGGCTTTCGAAAACACCGAGATCCGGCTCGCCGGCGTCGCCGTGTCCGCAGCAGAAGCACTCGCACTCGCGAGCCGAAGACAGCTGGACGTGCTGCTCCTCGACTATCGCCTTCCCGACGGGCGGGGCACAGAGCTCGTCCGCGACCTTCGCCTCAACGGCGTATCTGCACCTGCATTGCTGATGACCGCCAACGAGGAAAACGGCTTCAACGAAGCTGCACGCGAAGCCGGAGCGCAGGGAACGGTGCTCAAAACCGGTAGTGCCGACGAGCTCGTGGAAGCCATCCGCCGCGTGCACGGCGGCGAAGCCGCCTACGACGCACGTCACCCCCGTCGTGCCGCTGGGAAGACGGCCCTCAGCCCGCGCGAGCGGGAGGTTCTTCGACTCGTCGCTTCCGGCTCCACGAATCAGGAGATCGCCGAGCAACTCGGGGTCGGCTCAGAGACTGTCAAGACGCTGCTCGCGCGCACCTTCTCGAAACTGGGAGTGCGGCGTCGCGCCGAGGCCGTCTCAGCCGCCCACGATCTCGGGCTCCTGTGAGCGAACGCCACGGGATACCCGACGAAATCCTTTCGGCGCTGGCACATGATCTCAGGACTCCGATCTCGGTCATCGTGGGCTATGCCGAGCTGATCGAGCGACGATCGGAAGAGGTCAAAACGCGCGAAGCCGCGGCCAACATCCTCGAGGCGGCAGAACGACTTCGCTCCGCGGTCGACCGGTTGCTGCGCGACGCAAGGGCGCAGTGAGCCGGCCGTTCGTCCTGATCGTCGATGACGATGAGGTGATTCGCAGCCTGCTGCGCTTGACACTGCCTGACGAGGGGTACGACCTGGTTGAGGCCGAGGACGGAGATCAGGCGCTGCAGATCATCGCCGCACGCCAACCCTCGCTCGTGCTCCTGGATTGGAGAATGCCCGGGACCTCGGGTGAAGGCGTTCTCACTGCTCTGAAGCAGACGTATCCCGAGGTTCCGGTGATCGTCCTCACTGCCGAGCCGGAAGCGAACGTCCGCACGTTGGCCGAGTCGCTCGGCGCCGATGTCTTCGTGGCCAAGCCATTCAGTCCGTTGCAGCTGCTTGGATCCGTAGAGCGGTTGCTACCCGAGCGCCCGCTGGACGAGGCCTCGTAGCTCCTCGCCCGAGTAGTCGTTCTTCTCGAGCAAGTTGACGGCGCGGCGCTGGAGCAAGGATCGCTCCGCAGCCAGCAGAGCGCGAGCGGTCAGGACGACGACGGGGATCCGTCGCGTCTCGGGGTCTCCCTGAAGGCGTTCGAGCACGGCGAAGCCGTCGAGCTTCGGCATCGTCAGGTCGAGGACGATCGCATCCGGACGACGCGCCGCAATCCGCTCGAGGGCCTCTTCGCCGTCCGCCGCCTCCCGCAGCTCGTAACCGGTTCCGGACAGCGTCTCGAGGACCAGCGCCCGGACGCTCTCCTCGTCGTCGACGATCAGCACGGAACCTCGACCCGTTGGGAGGACGCGCTGAAGCGCGGCGTGCAGCTCGCCGGCCGCGAACGGCTTGGCGAGGAAGTCGGCCGCACCGAGCGCGGAGGCGTCGGCGCGTCCGTTTCCGGCGGTGCAGATGACCACAGGTATACCGCTCGTCGCAGGGCTCTCTTTCAACCGAGAGAGCACATCCCAGCCACTCAGCTCACCGGCAAGAGTCATGTCGAGGCAGATGGCGTCCGGACGATGCTGCGCAATGTGCGCGAGCGCCTCTTCGCCCGTCACGGTAGTGACGACCGCGTAGTCCGCCTCCAGCAGATAGTGCGACAGCAGAGAGGCTGCCTCGGGATCGTCCTCGACCACGAGGACGACCGGACGATCGTCGCGTCGCCCGTTCGACGAGCTCGGGCTCGGCAGTTCGAACCAGAAGGTCGAGCCCTTGCCTTCCACGCTCGTGAACCCGATCTGCCCGGCATGCGCCTCGACGATGTCCTTGCAGAGGGCGAGGCCGAGCCCGGTGCCTCCGATTTCGCGCGTGTCGGAGGAGTCGGCGCGGAAGAACTTCGAGAAGACGCCACCCTGCTGTGTGCCTGGAATGCCCAACCCTTCGTCGCTGACGGAGAGCCGCACAGCCGTGCCGTTCGGCTGGAGCCGCACCTGGACGACGCCGCCGTGGGGCGAGTACTTGATCGCATTGGAGAGCAGATTGCCGAGTACCTGTTTGATGCGGTCACGCTCACCCACGACCGGCACGGCCCCGTCGGGAAGCTCGAGGTCCAACGTGTGCGCGTCGCTCTGCGCTGAGAAGAGCTCGACTTGGTCACGCACGAGCGCGTCGAGGTCGAACGCCTCGAGCGCCAGTGTGAAGCTGCCGTCTTCGATCCGCTGGAGATCGAGGAACTCGTTGACGAGCGCAGTCAGGCGGGCGGCCTCACCATGGATGGTCGCCAGGAACCGCTTGCGTGTCGCTTCGTCGTAATCACGGTCCGCGAGCAGCTCGGCGAAGCCCATGATGCTCGAGAGTGGTGTTCGCAACTCGTGCGACACGGTCGCCACGAGCTCCGACTTGAGACGTTCGACCTCACGGTCCGCAGTCGTCTCGCGGACGACGAAGATCCGGCCGATCTGTTGGCCGTCGGCGCCTCGCACGGTTGCGGTGTAGCGCGTGAAGGAACGGCCCGAGCGGAGCTCGAACTCAGTGACACCTTCGTACTCCGGATCGCGCGCGATGGCCGCCGTGACCTCCCGGTAGCGCTCCGGCTCCGTCACGCGCTCCGGCATGATTTCCATGTACTCCTGCACGGTGCGGCCTGGTGGGAGTTCCAAGAGGTCGCTCAACATGTGCTTCAGCCTGGCGTTCATGAGGATCGTTTCGCCCTCTTGATTTGCGAGAGCGATTCCGTCCTGAGTGGCCTCGATAACCGCCTGAGTGATCTCTCCGAGCCGCAAGGCCTCGCGGAAGGCAAGCTTGTTGGAGATCGCAACGGCGGTCTGGCCGGCGAGATGGTCGAGCGTCTCGAGTTGCTCCTCGGTGAAGGGCCGGTCACCGAGCCGCCCAAGAGTGATCACCCCGAGCGTGCGCCCGGCCGACGAGAGCGGCAGGTGCACCTCGTGCCTGACCTCGACTTCCTTGCCAAAACTCTCTACTCGCAACTCGGAGTCACCGCGCGCGACGACGATTCGCCTGAGCTCGTCGACCGCACGCCCGGCGAGGCCCTTGCCCGGTGTGATTCGCTCAGGTAGTCCTGCGTGGTCGATCCCGCGGGTGGTCGCCAGAACGAGCTCATAGTCCTTCTCCGGTGCGGCGACGTACAGCACGCCCACTTCTGCCTCGGCGAGGTCGCCGAGCTCACGCATGACGTTGTCCGCAAGCCCACCGCTCTCGGTCTCGCGCGCGAGCATCTCCCCGAAGGCATACAGGAGCTCCAGCCGCTCCTTCTCGTGCGCGAGGTCCTCCAGTAGCACCTCGAGCTCGGCCCGCTGTGCCTCCAGCTCATCGTTGGCGGACGCCAGCTCGGTCTGATGGTCCTCGAGCTCCACAGTCTGGAGCTCCAGCTCTGCGTTCTGGCTTTCGAGCTCGTCCCGAGCCGCCTCGAGCTCTACCGTCCGATCGGCGACGCGGCGCTCGAGATCCTCGTTGAGCCGATTGATCTCGCGCTCTCGCAATTCGAGCGATTCCGCCATCTCGTCGACGGTTCGAGCCAACTCACCGAGCTCGCCCGCCCGCTCACGGAGCCCGGTTCTCGCACCTAGATCACCGGCCCGGAGACGCTGAGCCGTGCGGGTCAGCGCGTCGAGCGGCCGCAGGAAGAACATTCGGCTGCTCAACCAGGCGATCAGAAGGGTGGCGAGTGCGACGAGCGCGAGCAGGGCGAAGTCGCGCTTGGCCTTGCGTGTCGAGGCTGCGAGCGCGAGGTCCTTGGGTATGCCGACGGTGACATGGAGATCGCTCCCGCTCTCCAGCCCGAAGAGCCCTGTGAAGCCGTAGAAGCGGGTGACGCCGTCAACGCCCCGAGCCTTGACCCTGCCTTTGCCTTCGCGCAGCACTGCGCGCATCAGCGGCGCGTCACGGACCGTGCGACCTATCCACTGGCTGGAGCTCGGCTGACGCACGAGGATGGTTCCGCGGTTGTCGATGATGTTCAGTACCCAGCCGCGAGCGAGCGGGGTCTCGGCGGCCCGGCGGTTGAGCGCGGCGAGGTCGAGCGTCGCGAACATGATCGACGAGACGCGGCCTCGCACCACAACTGGATACGCCAAACTGATCGTCGGCTTGCCGACCGCGGGGCGCAACTCGTAGTCGCCGATTGCGAACTGCCGACTCTGCAGAGCGCGGCGGACGAACGGTTCGCGCGCGAAGTCGGCTCCCGCTTTCGTGGTCGCCGCGCAGAGAACCTTGCCGTCCGGAGCGACGATGCCGAGGTCGACGTAGTTTGGTAGACGCTTCATGAAGGTGACCAGGGCCGGCTTGCAGGTGCGGGGCTCGATCGGCCGCCCGGAACTGAGGGCAACGAGTTGGACGAAGGTGAACAGCTGTTGCCGCGACTGCTCGAGCAGCCCTTGCTGATCCTGCGCCACGATGCGCGCCGTGTCGTAGGCGTCACCCTCCGCGCCGCGAATCGCAGCCCGGCGGTCGTCGATCGCCGAGAAGGCGCGCAGGCCGAAGACCGGCAGAAGGACGAGCAG
>DASVEU010000105.1:0-2528 GCA_036380395.1 Gaiellaceae bacterium | reverse complement strand
TTGCGCCCTGGATCACGAGCAGCGGCGTCCGCACGTTGTCGACGTACGTGATCGGCGAACGCTCCATCAGGAAATCTGCTTCCGTCTCCGGATCGCCGACGAACCGCGCGATGAACCGCTTCCACGTCGGCGGGACCGCCTTGGCGAACGTGACGAGGTTCGATGGGCCGAAGATGTCCACCGACGCCGCCCAGTACTGCGGCAGCCGCGTCACGCACGTCAGCACGGCGAAGCCGCCGTACGAGCCGCCATACACGCCGATGCGCTCCGGCTCAACCCAGTCCTGGTCGCGGAGCCATTTCACGGCGTGCTCCCAGTCCTGCATGTCGCCCCCGCCCCAGTCGCGCTGCACGAGCCGCTGGTACGACTTGCCGTAACCCGTCGAGCCGCGGATGTTCGTCGCGAGCACCGCGATGCCGCGAGAGAGCAGGTACTGGTACAGCGGCTGGTAGACCGGCCGCTCCTGCGCCTCGGGACCACCGTGGATCGACAGGACCACAGGCACCTTTCCGTCGACGTTGGGCCTGTACAGCCAGGCGGGAATGTCGCGGCCGTCGAAGCTGGGATAGCTCACGAGCTCGGCATCGACGAGGTCGTTCTCCAGCAGGCCGCCCAGCCGGCTGTCGGTCACGGCCCGAGCCTTCCCCCGATCGGTCTCTACGACCCAGGCCTCGGGCGGGCGCCTCGGGCTGGCCGCGATCAGCGCTGCGTGCGAGCCGTCGCGCGATAGGGCGAGCGGCGGCTCGGCCCCGGTCAGATGGGGACGGGCACCGGCGGGAAGATCGGGCTCCGGGAGATCCTGTCCGGTCTCGAGGTCTCGCAGCCGCAGCCGGTCGTAGCCCTGGTCGTTGACGAGCCAGCCGAGCACGCGGCCGTCGGCCGACATGGTCACGTCGTCGACGTCCTGTGTCGGTTCCTCGACCCAGTCGTGGCTATCGGAGGCAAGGTCGTAGAACGCGAGCCCGCGGAACTCGCTGCCGACATCCGTGACGAGGTAGAAGCCCGAACCGTCCGACGCCCATGGCCCCGGGAAGAAGATCGCGTCGTCGTCGTGCGGCGTGAGCTCGCGGGTTTCTCCGGAGTCGAGATCGATGAGATAGATCGACACGTCGCTGTTGTTCCGGAAGTCGATCGCCAGGAGCTTCGAGCCGTCGGGAGAAAAGCGCCCCGGAAAGGAGAACTTGCCTTCACCGAAGACGGGACGAGTCTCGCCCGTCTCGGCGTCGCGCACCCAGACCTCCATGTCGGTCGGCTTGCGCGCGTTGGCGGCGTAGGCGAACTTCGTCCCGTCCGGCGACCACGCGGTGCTGCCGACGTAGTGCTGGACCTCCGGCTCGTCCGTGAGCTTCCGCGGCCAACCGCGGTCGGAATCGAGGAGGTAAAGCTGATGGAACTCGTCGCCGTCGTGATCGGCGCAGAGGACGATCCGACCGTCGGTCGGTGAGACGCCGACACCGCGCACGGTCTCGTCCGTGAATGCGGTCAGCTGGTCGGGCCAGCCACCCTCGACGGGAACGCGCCAGAGATTGAACTGACCGGAGATGTTGCTGGCGAAGAGGAGGTGCGCGCCGTCGGCCGTGAAATCGAGTGCCGAGGAGAAGCGGCGGACGGCAAAGAACTGCTCCATGAGCGGGAGGTTCCGCGTCTTGGTGACGGCCACGGCGCGCAGATTACAGTTCTGCGCTATGGAGAGGTCATTGCCCTGGGCCTGGTACGCCGATCCCGAAGTCCTCCGGCGTGAGGGCGAGCGAATCTTCGCGCGCGCCTGGCAATACGTGGGCCACACGGGCCAGATCGCGGAGACCGGCTTCTTCGCGTCCACCGCCGGCCAAATCCCTGTGGTTGTTACACGCGCGCGCGACGGGGAGCTCCGAGCCTTTCTCAACGTCTGCCGCCACCGCGGGCACATCGTGGCGAGTGGATCCGGGACGCGCGAGACGTTGCAATGCCCTTACCACGCGTGGACCTACGCGCTCGACGGAAAGCTACGCGCTGCGCCACGCTCGGATCGCGAGCCTGGGTTCGACACCGACGAGCTCGGGCTCAGGCAGATCCAGGTCGACACTTTCGGCCCGTTCGTGTTCGTGAATCCCGATCAAGACGCGGCCACGCTTGCCGACGCGCTCGGCGAAGTCCCGGCGCAGCTCGCCGAGATCCTCGACGTCGATTCGCTCGAATTCCGCTTCCGCAGCGAGTTCGAGCTCGAAGCGAACTGGAAGATCTCGTGCGAGAACTTCCTCGAGTGCTATCACTGCGCCGTCGCGCACCCGGGCTTCAGCGCCGCCGTCGACGTCTCGCCGGACGCCTACCGGCTCGAGGCGAAGGGGCTCGTGTCCAGCCAGTTCGGACCCCTCCGCCACAACGGCAACTCGTTTCTCGCCGACGGCGAGGTGCCGCGCAGCCAGTTCCACTTCCTCTGGCCGAACTTCGGCCTGAACGTCTTTCCGGGACACCCGAACCTGTCCTGCGGCCCCATGCTCCCGATCGGCCCCGAGCGGACGGCGCGTTTCCTCGACTACTTCTTCGCG
>DASVEU010000104.1:0-2858 GCA_036380395.1 Gaiellaceae bacterium | reverse complement strand
ATGACCTTGGACTGGTTGAACACGTACTTCTGGAAGTGCTTGGTATAGCCCTTCTCGAACGTCTTGAACATCAGGCTCTGCAGCGTCGGCAGGCCGGGAGCGATGGTCGAGTAGAGGGCCGTGGCGATCTGCGGCCGGTTGATGCCGTAGATGAGCGCCTGGCGGACGTACGCCGCGCGAAGCGCCGGCGCACCCTGTGGGCCGTACTGGATGTCGAGATGCTCGAAGCTGTAGCCCGCCTTCGACTCGACGTTGAAGTTCTTGTCCTTGACGAAGTCGGCGATCTGGAGCTGCGCCTGCGGCTCCATGACCTGCCCCTCGCCGGCCTTCAGCGCCTGGAAGCGCGCGTTCGTGTCGGCGATGTAGCGGAAGACGATGCGGTCGAGCTTCATCGCCGGAGCGGCCGTGAACCGCGGGTTCTTCACCACGGTGATCTGGACGCCCTTCTGCCAGCTCTGGAACTTCCACGGGCCGCTCGACACGGGAATCGAGCTGTCGAACGAGGTGTTCTTGTCCGCGATCGCGTTGAGCGTCTTCGCCTGGTAGGCGCCCGCGTTCAGGAGCGACTGCCAGTCCGCGTACACCTTCTTGAAGACAACGGTGCCCGACTTGCCCTTGCAGGTCACCGACCGCACGTCCTCGTAGCCCGTGCGCGAGGCCACGTTGTTCTTCGGGTCGATCCACATCTGCCACGACGCACGCCAGTCCGCGCACGTGACGGGGGTGCCGTCGCTCCAGTTCGCCTTGGGCGAGTACTGGAACGAGGCCGTCAACGGGCTCTTCTTGACGAGCTTCGGCGCGCCCGTGAACAGGCGCGTCTGCCACTCGGCGCCCGCATCGCGAATCTGGCCGCCGTACCAGACGTTGTTCGTGATGAGACTGGTCGCGTACAGCGAGTTGTCGACCCAGTCCGCACGGAGCGAGGGCGGCTCCTGGTCGTGGATGAAGACCACGGTTCCGGCGCTGAGTCGTTCCGAGCCGGCCGACGCGGCAGGCCCGAGGGTCAGGCTCGCGAGCAGTGTAAAAACCCCCGCGAGCACGACGAGAGAGCGTCTTTGCATGTGACTCCTCCGATCGGCGCGGACGTCCTCATGACCTCCGCTCTCGGTTAGACGGCCCGTGTCGTGCGCTCGCGATGACGATTCGTGACCTCGAGTTCCGTCTCGCTGATCGCCGCTCACGATTCGCGCAGCCGCGATTCGGATCGCGAATACCTGCGGCGATCGCGGCGGGCTAGGTTCGTCCCATCCTCCATCCGAGGTCCGCCACGCGGCCTCGAGCCGGTTCGCGAGACGACTGCGCATGTCTGCCCTTGCCCTCCCGGCTCGAGGCCTGTGAGCGGGTGATCGAGACGCTCGTTGGCTACGCTAGTCCCATGGGGACTACTAACCCGACGTCGGAGCTCACGACGACCGAGGCGGCCGTTCTGGGGATGCTCCTTCACGGCGAGCTGTCCGGCTACGAGATGCAGAAGCACGCGCGGCACGGCATCGGCTACCTCTGGGCGCCGGCGAGGACGCGCATCTACGCGGCTCTGCCGCAGCTCGTCGGTCGCGGGCTCGCGACCGTCCGGAGCGTGTCGCAGACGACCAAGCCCGACAAGCAGCTCTACAAGCTCACGAACGAGGGGCGAGCAGCGCTGCGTGCATGGCTCGACCGGCCCTTCGCCGACCCCCAGTCGGACAAGAATCCGCTTCTTCTGAAGCTCTTTCTGGGTCGCGAGGCCGACCCGGACGTGCTCGCGGCGCAGGTTCGAGAGCGGGGCGACGCTGCGCGCACACTCCTGCGCGAGCTCGAAGCGCTCGACGCCGACGTCCCTCTCGGCGACCCGGACGACTTCTTCCAGTCGCTGACGCGGCGCTGGGGCCTCGCGTACGCGCGGGCGCTGGCGTCGTGGGCGGACGACACGGAACGCGACCTCGAGCGCTGGCAAACCGCGCGGCGTTCGTCGCGCACCCGCGAGCGTCGCTCCTAGCGCGTCACAAACTTCGAGACGCAAGCCGACGTCATAGTCCCAATGGGACTAAGCGGACTGCGGGCGGGGCACAGTGCGTGAGGCCGGCGGCCGGGGCTGGCCCGGGGTCGAACTGCGCCACCTCCTCACGCTCGAGGCCGTGGCGGAGGAGGCGTCCTTCAGGCGTGCCGCGCGCCGTCTCGGTTACTCCCAGTCGGCTGTGAGCCAGCAGGTGGCGGCGCTCGAACGCGCCATCGGACACCGTGTCGTCGACCGCGGCGTGGGGGAGCGAGTCGCGCTCACGGCTGTCGGCGCGGTGGTCATGGAGCATGCGCGAGCGATCGACGACCACCTGCGGGCCGCGCACGCGGATGTCACGCGACTCTCCCTGGACGGCGCGAGACTGCGTGTCGGAACGTCCCCGGGCGTGGGTGGCGCCGTTCTCGCGCACGTCATGGCGCAGTTCGAGCACGCTGCGCCGGGCGTTGCGCTTCTCGTCGAGGAGCACCCGCGTGTGGCCGACCCGCTGGAGGCCCTGCGGCTCGGTGACCTCGACCTCGCGTTCGCGGTGCTGCCCCTGCCGCCGGGCCCGTTCATCCGGACGAAGCTGTTCGACGAGTCGTTCACGCTCGTCGTGCGCGCGGACTCGGCCCTGGTGCGAGCCAGGCGCGCGCCGACGGCGGACGACCTGGGCACGCTGCCGCTGATCACCTCGAAGGACTGCCCCGCGACCGCGTGTGCCCTCGAGAGCGTCCGGGCGGCCGGCGTGGAGCCCACCGTCGTCTTTCGCTCGAGCGACATCGCGACGGTTCAGCAGCTGGTTGCGGCCGGTTTCGGGGCCGGGCTGATCCCCACCACGAGCACGCTTTCCGGCGATCTCGTTCGAGTGGATCTCGACGGCCTG
>DASVEU010000103.1:0-8920 GCA_036380395.1 Gaiellaceae bacterium | reverse complement strand
GCCAGTGTGACCAGCCGATCGCAGAGCTCCTTCCGCTCGGCGGGATCGTCCGGCACGATCTCCGGCGAGACGGAGACACGCACCTGGTGCAGGACGACCTCGGCATCCCCTGAGATCTCGTGGCGCTGCTCCCCGACGATCGAGACCTCGCCGGCCTCCGGCACGAGCAGCTTGCCGAGCTCCTCGAGCTCGGCGGAAGTCGCGTCGCGGCCCGCAAAGATGCCGAAATTGACCCGGATCTCAAGGCCGGAGGGGTCCTGGTCGACGGCGAACGCAATGACGTTTTCGACCTGCATCACAAGCCGTATAGCCGACTCGGCCCGGGGCTAACCCTCTCGTGGCTCCCAGCGGAAAGTGCGCAATGCCACAGCCATCCCGAATAATCCCCAGGCACCGAGGACGGCGATGGCCAGAGGCTTGTCCCAGAACTGCTGGCCGTGGAGATAGATGCCCTTGATCAGGTCCAGGAGGTACTTCAGCGGGAGAACGTCGCCGATCGCACGCAGGACCTGCGGATAGTGACGGGTCTGGCCGAACGATCCACTGAGGAAGGCCGTCGGCAGCACGATGACGTTGAGCACCGCAGACGAGCCCTCGAGCGAGCGGATGAAACCGGTGATCGCCAGGCCGAGCGCTGCGAACGCAGCGGCTCCGAGTGCCAGCGCCAGGACCAGTGAGAGCACATGGCTCGGCCACGGGGTCGACTTCAGAAACCGGCCGAGCGCGAAGAGTGACGCCACCTGAATCGCAAAGACGATCATGATCGAGACGAGCACCGCGGTGAGGTACACCGCCGGCGGAAGGGGTGTTGCCCGGATCCGTTTCAGGATGCCGATCTCCCGTCGGGAGACCAGTGTGATCGCGAGCCCGGCGAACGCCGTGTTCGCCGCGCCGTAACCGATCATCCCGGCGAGCAGGACCTGCGCTGCGGGACGCCCGTCGATGTGGCCGTTGTAGACCGCGGTCAGGAGCGCAAAGAGCAGGATGGGGAAGAGGAACACGAACACCGCCGACTCGCGGCTGCGCCAGAAGAGGCGCTGCTCCCACTTCAGCTGATGCCGGAAGAGCCTCATTCCTGGTGCTCTGCGGTCAGCGAGAGGTAGACGTCTTCCAGGGTGGGCCGGTGCACGGAGAGGCCTTCCAGTTCCCGTCCTTCGGCCAGTGCCTCGGCCGTCAACTTGTGCAAGCTCTTGGTGGGGTCGGTCGTCCGGACCACGACGTCGTGCCCGTCCTTGCGGTAGCGGATTTCGGTCTCGTTCGAGCCACCGGTCAGTTCAGCGGGCGTGCCTTCGCGAATGATCACGCCTTCACGCAGGACCGCGAGCCGGTCGGCGAGCTGCTCTGCCTCGTCGAGGTAGTGCGTCGTCAGCAGGATCGTCTTGCCGAGCGAACGCAGCGAGCGGATCATGTCCCAGGCTGCACGCCGCGCGGCAGGATCGAAGCCTGTCGTGGGCTCGTCGAGGAAGACGAGATCGGGATCGCCGACAAGCGCAACGCCGAGGTCGAGACGTCGCTTCTGCCCTCCCGACAGCGTCTTCACGCGCGCGTCGCGCTTCTCGTCCAGGCCGACGAGTGTGATCACCTCGTCGACGTTGCGCGGCTGTTCGTAGTAACCGGCGAACATCCGGTGCGTCTCGGCGACCGTCAGGTTCGGCCAGAGCTGCGACTGCTGCAGAACGACGCCGATGCGCTCTCGAAACGCCGAGCCGGCACGCTCGGGATCGAAGCCGAGAACCTCGACGTCACCGCCGTCCCTTGTGCGGTAACCCTCGAGGATCTCGATCGTCGTCGTCTTTCCGGCGCCGTTTGGGCCGAGGAGGCCGAAGACCTCGCCCTCCTTGATCTCGAAGCTGATCCCGCGGAGAGCCTCGTATGTCCCGTAGGACTTCCTGAGGTCGCGGACGGAGATCGCGCTCACGGCCGCCGGCTCACCTGATCATGGTAGAGGATCGTCCTGTGCCGACCCTGCGCTAGGTAGTCGGGGACGTCTTCACACGCGGCCACCGTCGCTCATCCGTGAGGTGTTTCGGAAACTTGAGTTCGTTGTCTCCGCGAGCTGGTTTACTGAGCCGCTATGGCGACCTACCGCTACGTCGTAGTGGACGTCTTCACGGACAAGCCCCTCACCGGGAACCAGCTGGCGGTCTTCACGGACGCCCGCGAGATTCCGGAGGAGATGCTCCAACCCCTCGCAAAGGAAATGGCCTTTTCGGAGACCGTGTTCGTCTACCCGCCTACGCGACCCGAGCCGGTAGACGAAAAGGCATTACGGGGGGCGTTAGATCATGAGGACGACGATGAGACGGTCTTCACCGTGCCTCCGGAAGCCGCCGGTCATGCGCGGATTCGCATCTTCACGCCGGCGGCCGAGCTCCCCTTTGCGGGACATCCCGTGCTCGGGTCGGCGTTCGTCCTCGGGATGCCGCTACAGCTCGGCGAGATTCGCCTGGAGACAGGTGCGGGGATCATTCCGGTGACGCTCGAGCGTGAAGGGGCGAGCATCGTGTTCGGCCGGATGCAGCAGCCGATCCCGAACTGGGAGCCGTTCGCGCAGGCCGAGGAGCTGCAGCAACTGCTCGGCGTGCGCTCGCAGCTTCCCGTCGAAATCTACGACCTCGGTCCGCATCACGTCTTCCTCGAGCTCGGTAGCGAAGCGGAGGTTGCTGCGCTCGAGCCCGACTTCGGTGCGCTTGCGCGGCTGACGCACAGCGGCGTGAACTGCTTCGCCGGGTCGGGCATGCATTGGAAGACACGGATGTTCGCGCCCGCGAGCGGCGTTGCCGAGGATCCTGCGACCGGCTCCGCGTGCGGACCGCTCGGCGTGCACCTCGTGCGCCACGGCCGCATCGGCTTCGGGGAAGAGATCGAGGTCTCGCAAGGCGCGGAGATCGGGCGGCCGTCGACGCTCTACGTTCGGGTGGACGGATCGCCGGCACAGATCGACCGAGTCGAGGTCGGCGGCTCGGCCGTAGTCGTGGCGCGTGGCGAGTTCCGTCTCTAGGGGAGACTTCGCCGCCTAGCCCGGCTACGATCTCCTTGTGAAGACGATCTGGACGGGCCGCATGGCCCAGGCGGCCGGGAAATACGGCGAAAACGCGCCGATGGCCGCCGTCTGCTGCAACGCCTGCCGAACGTGCGTCACGACGAACATCCTGGGCGTCGTGACGGCCGCAATCGCCGGCGCCGGGCTTGGCGTGACGAATTTTGCTCGCCGGCGTTTCGCAAGACCCTCCTAGAGGAACGCGACTGCTTCGATCTCCGGGAGCTCCGGCACGAGTGCGCGCCAGAAGATGCCGCCGTTCTCGGACAGATACAGGCGGTTGCGTCCTGCAAAGAGCATCACGTCGGGGTTGTCCTCGTCGATCGCCACGGCGAAGCCGGCGGGTAGGCCGCCCCCTGCTTCACGCCACGTGCGGCCCGCGTCGTTGGAGATCGCGAGCGGCGGGCGCCGGTCGACAACTGCCACGACGGTCGCACCTGCGACCGCTGCTGCGACGACGCGCGGAAGCTCGACGGTGACGCGCGGCGGCTCGAAGTCGTCGCCCGCGCCGATGACCTCCTCGGCGTCCACGTCGACGACGTAGGTCCCGGAGGCCGTTCGTACAGCCGCGGTCAAGTCAATCTTCCGGTCAGAAGGGCACCCACGACGCCGGTTGCCTGCCTTGCCGCCGACACCGGTGCCAACCCCTGGGACCTGCCTGCGAGGTAGGCAGCGGAGAAAGCGTCGCCGGATCCCGTCGGATCGACCGCGACCGGCCACGCTCCGACCTCTTCGGAGCGACCCTTGTAGTACACGCGCGAGCCACGTTCGCCGAACGTGACCAGCACCTCGGGAACGCCGAGCGCATCGATCGCACCCACGACCTCCGCTTCCTCCTCCGCCAGCTTGAGGATCTGCACGTGTTCGAGCATCGCCGGATCGAAGTCGGCGTCGAGTCGCAACGGCCCCGTCTCGGCGGCGCGGACGAGTCCCTGACCGTCGAGCGAGAGGTGGCGTCCCCGCGCGAGGGCGGCGAGCGTCTCGGCGGGAAAGTCCGATCGGAGTAACGGCGCAACATGGATCCAGCCTCCCGGTGGCACGACGTGTGCGTCTTCGGGGATCCATGTGTCGCCCGGCTGCACGACGGTCATGATCCGCGTGTCGCCCTGGTAGTGGAAGGAGAACGACGTGGTCGCCGTCCCTTCGAGGGAGACAACCGGCAGGCCGAGCGCGGTCAGATGGCGGACGTAGGCGCGACGGTCTTCAGGGCCGCTGCGTGTGAAGATCGTCCCGCGTGTTCCGAGCACACGCCAAGCGCGTGCCGCGTAGTACGGTGCGCCGCCGATTCGCGGTGGCCCGCCGTCAACGACGTCCCGGGAGAGGTTCCCGACGAGCGCGAGCGGCGGCACGCGACGAGCCTAGCGTCACAGCCGCGGCCGTCAGCAGGAAGGCGACCGCGAAGCTCGGTACGGAGGCGCCGATCTGGTACGACGGCGTCGGCAGGTGACCGACCCACCGGCTCCAGAAACCGAGATCGGTCGGTTGATAGAGCCACTCGTACACGACGAAGCCCGCGAGCCACGCAACGATGTTGGCCGGCCGGAAGGCGGGCCCATCGAAGACGTGACGCGGCGTGTAATGGGCGCCGGCGAGGAGCCAGTCGGCGACCAACACGCCGAGCAGGGGGACGAAGACAGCTCCGAGCAGCAACAGGAAGCGCTGATAGCTGCGCATGTCGATCGCGAGCGCGCCGCCGGTTGCGAGCACGGAAGCCCCGACGATCAACGCGCGCTGCGAGATCCGGGGGAACAGGTTCTGCGTCGAGACCGCAGCGGAGTAGACGTTGGCGAACGCTTCGTCGGTCTCGTCGACCGTCAAGGCGAGCAATGCAAGAGCGGCGGCGAGCCCGCCGCCAGCGATTGCGATCAGGATCAGCTCGGGGTGGTTGGGATCGACGCCACGCGACAGGACGAGGATGGAGCCGAAGCCGAACTGGAACAGCGTCGGCAGGAGATAGCCGATGCCGACGCCAAAAAACGCGCTGCGTCGATCGCGCGAGAAGCGCGTGTAGTCGGCCACCAGGGGCGCCCACGAGACCGTGACGGCGACGACCGTGTCAACGGCGAGCCAGAACGATCCCTTGTGCCCGCCCTCCGACCAGATGCGATGCAGGTGCGCGCCGTCGACGATCCACCAGGCGAGATAAACCACGGACGCGAGGACGGCCCAGATGGCGAACTTGCGCACGAAGCGCCGCACGAATCCGACGGGACCGAGCAGCGCGAGCATGGCGGCCACCGCGCCGAAGACCAGCTTCCAGATCCAGACGCCCTTGAAGCCGAAGAGCTTGTCGCAGAGGAGGCCTGCTGCCGTCGCGATCACGATCAGCTCGAAGATCGCCCAGCCGAGGCACTGAAGCACGTTGAGTGCCGTCGGCAGATACGAACCGCGGCGTCCGAGCGGCGCGCGCTGGAGCACCATCGTGGGCACGCGCGCGTCGGCACCGATCAGCGCGGCGACCGCGAGCATCAGGTTTCCGATCAGGCCTCCGACGAGCGTCGCGGCGAGCGCGTCGCGGAGCGACAGATCGAAGTAGGCCGGCAGGACGAGCACGAGCAGCGAGACGCCTAGGTTCGTCCAGAGCAGCGTCGTGTCGAGCGGGCCGAGGACGCGCAGCCGCTCCGGCACCGGCTCGATTCCCCACTGTGGTGTGTCCTGCATGCGCTTGCTCCCTTCGCTGGTACGAACCAGATCAGGTTCCACGGGTGTGATCTCAGCGCCGCCGTCGCGGCGCACCCCGGCGTCGTCAGCCTATCCGGCCGCGACGGC
This sequence comes from Gaiellaceae bacterium, assembly GCA_036380395.1. GTDB lineage: Bacteria > Actinomycetota > Thermoleophilia > Gaiellales > Gaiellaceae > 3-1-20CM-4-69-9. The sequence continues at coordinate 3,111 of DASVEU010000103.1, read as the reverse complement.
GAGAAGATGCTCGACAGGAGCTTGCCTAGGTAATGCATATGCAGTAGCGTGCCGCCTCGTGGCACGCACTTACACGGCGGGGGAGGCCGCGCGCGCTCTCGGGATCAGCCTCGACACGCTCCGCCGCTGGGACCGGCAGGGGCGGATCCGCGTCCAGCGTGACTCCGCGAATCGGCGCGTCGTCGCCGCCCGAGAGGTCGAGCGGTTGCGCGGCGAGGATCGCAGGAACCTCAGCGCCCGGAACCACCTGGAGGGCGTCGTTCGAGGAGTGAAGATCGACGGCTTGCTCGCCGAAATCGAGCTCGACGTGGCGAAAGGCGGAAGGCTCGTCGCCGTGATCACACGGGAGTCGGCAGAAAGCCTCGGCCTCGCGCCCGGAGTGTCCGCGGCTGCCGTGGTGAAAGCAACCTCCGTGATGGTCGAGCGATGAAGCGCCTGCTTGCGGTCGCACTCGCCGCGCTGGCGCTGCCCGCATCCGTCTCCGGAGGAACGCCGATCACCGTGCTCGCCGCAGCCTCGCTGACGGAGGTGTTCCCGCGGATCGCCGCGAGCCCGCACTACAGCTTCGCCGGCTCGGACCAGCTTGCCCTTCAGATTCGGCAAGGAGCGCCGGCCGACGTCTATGCGGCCGCGAGCCCGAAGTACACACAGCTTCTCTATCGCGACGGCTTCCTGCTGAAGCCGGTCGTGTTCGCCACCAACAAGTTGATCATCCTCGTCCCGAAGCCGAACCCCGCGAACATCAATACGGCCTACGACCTCCGGGGTGGGGGGATCAAACTCGTGATCGGTGACCGCACCGTTCCGATCGGGGCCTATACGCGCCAGATCCTCGACACGCTGGGCATCACCGCGGATGTGATGAAGAACGTCGTCAGCGAGGAGACCGACGTAAAGAGCATCGTGACGAAGGTCGCCCTCGGCGAGGCGGATGCAGGGCTGGTCTACCGAACGGACGCGAGGCCGGTGGCCTCGCGCACGAAATCGATCGCCCTGCCCGACTGGGCGCAGCCCCCGATCCGGTACGAGGTCGCGGTGGTGAAGACGAGCTCACATCTGGTTGCCGCCCGGGCCTTCGTGAAGCAGGTCGTTTCCAAGCGAGGGCGACTGCTGCTCGGGAAGGCCGGGTTCGGCCTGCCCAAGAAGAAGTGAGGGCACTATTCGCGGTGCTGTTGGCGGTCGCGACTGCGGTTGCACTCGCCTTCCTACTCCTGCCGGTCGCGGCGATCTTTCTGCGCGTGCCGCCCGGAGATCTCCTCGGCGCACTGGGGCACAACGTCACGCGTGACGCCCTCGTCGTCAGCATCAAGACGAGTGCGATCGCCCACGCTGCCGTCCTACTAGTCGGCACGCCGGCGGCCTACCTGTTGGCACGTCGCCGCTTCCCAGGCCGTGGCGCCGTGCTCACGCTGATCGAGCTACCCCTCGTGTTGCCGCCCGCGGTGGCGGGCATCGCGCTCTTCGCTGCGTTCGGCCGCGCCGGTCTACTCGGCGACCAGCTCGACGCGCTTGGCGTTCAGATTCCGTTCACGCAGACGGCCGTCGTGCTGGCGGTCATCTTTGTGGAGAGCCCGTTCTATTTTCGCGGTGCGATCGCCGCGTTCGAAGCGGTCGACGGGACCCTCGTCGATGCGGCGCGAACGCTTGGGGCGTCTCCGGCCCGAGTTTTCGCGCGCGTCGCACTCCCGCTCGCTGCGGGCGGCCTAGGCGCTGCCTCGGCGCTTGCGCTGGCGCGGGGACTGGGCGAATTCGGCGCGACGCTCATCTTCGCCGGCAGCTTGCAAGGCGTCACGCAGACGCTGCCTCTGGCGATCTATGCGCAATTCGACCAGGACTTCGACACGGCGCTGGCAATCAGCGCTCTTTTCATCATCGTAGGAGCGCTGCTCCTCGTCACACTCAGGCTCTACGGATGGCTTCGCTTCGCCTCGATCTTTCGCTCCCGCTTCGCGCCTTCGACCTCGAGCTAGCGCTCGAGGCAGGGCCGGAGACGGTTGCGCTCGTCGGCCCATCCGGTGCCGGCAAGACGTCGGTGCTCCGCTCGATCGCCGGGCTCGCCAGGCCGGCGCGAGGCACGATCTCCTGCGGGGACGAGATCTGGTTCGACGCCGACCGTCGCATCCACCGTCGACCTGAGGAGCGTTCGGTCGGTTTCGTGTTCCAGGAGTACGCGCTGTTTCCGCACCTCAACGTCGAGCAGAACGTCACCTTCGCCGGCGCGCGCGCGGACCGGCTGTTGTGGCGGTTGCAGATCGAGCACCTCGCCAAGGCGAAGCCGTCCGAGTTGTCCGGCGGTGAGCGTCAGCGCGTCGCGCTCGCTCGCGCGCTCGCACGCGAGCCGAAGGTGCTCCTACTCGACGAGCCGATGGCGGCGCTCGATCCACATACGCGCGGGAAGGTGCGGGCCGAGCTGCACGATCTGCTGCGGGAGTTGGCGCTGCCGGCGCTCCTCGTCACGCACGACTTCGAGGATGCGGCAGCGCTCGCCGATCGCGTCGGCGTGCTTGTCGCGGGCCGGTTGCGGCAGCTGGGCGCACCTGCGGAGCTCCTGGGCGCCCCGGCGGACCCGTTCGTGGCCGAGTTCGCGGGCGCGAACGTGCTCGACGGCATTGCGGAAAGCGGCGCGGACGGACTGACGCGGTTCCACCTCGACCGGGAGCGAGTGGTGTACTCGACCGACGAGGCCCGCGGTCGCGCGGCGCTCGTTCTCTATCCCTGGGACGTCTCGCTCGCCCGCAAGGCTGCCGACGATTCCGCCCTGAACCACCTCACCGGCGAGATCGTCTCGCTCGTTCAGGTGGGGAATCGGGTGCGCGTGCGGCTTCCGTTTCTCACGGCGGAGATCACCGCCGCCTCGGCGGAGCGGCTGGCCCTTCGCCCCGGGGAGGCTGTCGTGGCGAGCTTCAAGGCCACGCAGGCCCGCCTGCTCCCGGCGGATTAGAGGCGAGTCGCCTAGACCGGTAAATCGGGGGCAATGCGCTCGGCCAGCGCCTCCGCGACGCCGCGGCCGACTTCGTTCGAATGCTTGAGCAGCGTGCCGAAGTCCCGTTCCGTGATGACGAGAACGCGGACGTCGGTAGTCGCCGTGACGCTTGCCGTGCGCGGCATCTT
>DASVEU010000102.1:0-4569 GCA_036380395.1 Gaiellaceae bacterium | reverse complement strand
GCTCGACCTCTCTGCGTGCGAGCGCGTCGAGCTCGCGCCGGGCGAGCGAGCCCTGGTCGGCACGGGGCTTGCCGTCGCGATCCCGGAGGGTTACGCGGGCTTCGTCCAACCCCGCTCGGGGCTCGCAGCCCGCCACGGCCTCACGGTGGTGAACTCCCCGGGGCTCGTCGATTCCGGGTACCGCGGCGAGCTTCGAGTCGTGTTGCTCAATACCGATGCGCAACAACCGTTCCTCGTCGAACCCGGGATGCGAATCGCGCAGCTCGTGGTTCTGCCGATCCCAGAGCTGGAGCTCGTCGAGGTCGAAGAGCTTCCCGCAAGCGAGCGCGGTGTGCGCGGGTTCGGATCGTCTGCGACGTGAGGACTGCGGAGCCACGTATTCGTGTCTCGGCGTTCCTGAGCTGGAACGGGCGCGTGCTCCTCTGCCGGCACGAGAAGCCAGGCAAGGAGTACTGGCTCCTGCCCGGCGGTGGCGTCAACGGCGGCGAGAGCCTCGTCGACGCGCTGCACCGCGAGCTCGCAGAGGAGATCGGCATCGACGATCAGCTCCCGGTGGAAGGTCCGGTCGCGATCGTCGATTCGATTGCCCCGCAGAGGAGCTTCGCGGCCAAGCACGTGGTGCACATCATCTTCGCCGGCGATCTCGGTGGGCGATCGCTCGAAGCCGTGACATCGCAGGACGCGGCGGTTCGCGGGCACAGCCTGTTCGAGCTCGGTGATCTCGACAGCGTCGTGCTGCACCCGCCGATCCAGCGTTTCCTGAGCCGCTGGCAGCCCGGCGACCCCGCTGTCTATCTCGGCGCCCTGTGGGCTCCTTGATCCACTTTTGGCGCAGTCCCGACGCACTCTCGTAGGACTTCGGACGCTAGGCTCGCCGTGAGGGTGGCGGGATCTCTCCCCACCCACTGGGTGGGGGTGCGACGTTCAGCGGCGACGGCCGCCTCGCGCCTCGGCCCGCCGAGCCGAGACTTCGTGGGCTTCGGCCTCGAGCTCGTCGGCCAGCGGCTCCAGCTCCGGCACCTCGCCGTAGCGATGCGCGAGCGCCTGCGCGAGCAGCCAGTCGGCGAGCCAGGGATTCCGGGGCAGGAGCGGGCCGTGGAGGTACGTCCCGACGGCACGCCCGACGCGGCAACCCTCCCAACCGCTCTCGCCGTCATTGCCGAACCCGGCCACGACGTGGCCGAGCGGCTGAGCGCCCGGATCCAGGCGAGTGCGTCCCGCGTGGTTCTCGAAGCCTGCCAACGTCCAGCGCTGGCCGGGCTCGAGCTCGCACTCCAGTAACACGTCGCCGATCATGCGCGTGTCGCCGGCGACGGTGTCGAACGGGAACACACCGATCCCCGGCAGGGCGGCCCCGTGGAGGTCGCGATAGGAGCGTCCGAGCAGCTGGTAGCCGCCGCAAACCGCGAGCAACGCCGCACCCCCCGAGACCGATTCGCGCACGCCGTCGGACTTTGCGACCAGATCGTGTGCGACCAGGGCCTGCTCGCGATCCTGGCCGCCGCCGATGTAGAGGAGATCGTGATCGCCCGGCGCCAGCGGGTCGCCGACCGAAATCTCTCGCACCTCGAGCTCGTGGCCCCGCCAGGCTGCACGGCGGGACAGCACTGCGATGTTCCCGCGGTCCGCGTAGATGTTCAGGTAGTCCGGGTAGAGGTGCCCGACGACGATCTTCACGCCGCGCGCTCCCAATACGGCCGAACGAAGCCCCGTTGGCTGACGATCTGCCGCAAGGCGAGCATCGCCGTGTAGGTGGGGAGGACCACGAGCTCGCCGCCGGGAGGCGTGAGCTCGAGGCCGCGATCGAGCGCGGATTCGAGCGACGGCACGACGTCGATCGCGCTTGCATCCATGCCCCCGTACTTGAAACGCAGGGCGAGCTCCGCGGCGCGGTCCCCGGTCGCCACGAGCCGCGTGAGGTCGCCGATCAGCGGCTCGAAGTCCACGTCCCAGATCCACGAGACGTCGCGGCCGTCCGCGATCGCGTCGTTCAGCGCGATCACCGCGACGGACGGCGCCCCGCCGTCGACGATCGTGCGCACCGCCTCGTTGGCGCCAGCAGGGTTCTTGATCAGCAGCATGAGCAACCCACGGTCGCCGACGTTGATGCGCTCGAAGCGGCCGAATGCAGCGTTGAACGACTCGAGGCCTGAGACGATCTCCTCCAGTGTCGCGCCCAGGCTCAGGGCGAGCGAAGCAGCGGCGAGCGCGTTGTACACGTTGTAGAGCCCGGGCACGCGCAGCCGGACCTTCGACGTCCCCGACGGGGTCACGAGCCTGAACGAGACCGATTCGAGCCCGTTCACCTCGATCTCGCGTGCGACAACGTTCAGCGGGGGGCGGCTGTGGCCGCAGGCCGGACACCGGTAGTCACCGAGATGACCAACGTACGCCGCGTCGTACTCGTAGAGAGCTCCGCAGCGAACGCAGTACTTCGAGTCCGCGGCGTGCTGCAGGGACGGCCGCGCGGCCGAGAGATCGTCGACGCCAAAGACCAGCGCACCCGGTCGCTCTCGCGCGAGCTCTCCGACCTGCGGATCGTCTCCGTTGACCGCCAGCCCAGCATCGCCGGGTAGCGCGCGCACCGCCGAACGCCAGCGCTGCGCAACGTGCTCCAGCTCGCCGTAGCGATCGAGCTGGTCCCTGAAGAGATTGCCGAGGCAGACGGCTTTCGGTTTGACACGCAAGAGGACTTCGGGCAGTGCCGCCTCGTCGACCTCGAACAGGCCAAGCTCGGCCGCGCGTGCGTCGAGGAGTGTCGAGGCCACGCCCGAGACGAGGTTCGCCCCGGAACTGTTGTGCGCGAGGCGGAGGCGTTCTCGGAGGATGCTCGCCGCCATCGCGGCGCTCGTCGTCTTGCCGTTCGTCGCCGAGATCACCGCCGAGCCGAGCGGCAGCCTCGCGGCCAGGCGATCGATGGCGCCTGGATCGAGCTTCCAGAGAACTTTTCCGGGGACCGTCGTGCCGCCGCCGGCCCTTGCCAGACGCGACAACCGGCCCGCCGCCCGCGCGACGGCGATCTCGGCGGACAGCGGAATCGGAATGCGCAAACCACGGAGGAGGCTATCGAGCGGCGCTGATCCCCCGGACGGGTGAACTTCTGGCGTGGCTACCGCGAAAGGGTGAGGTACGTCACCCGGGTGCTACCTACGGTGCGGTTCGTCAACTGCGGCAAAGGAGAAAGATGCGGAGCGGAAGTCATCGGCGGGATGTGCGTGCGAGCGCACTCTGGGGTAGCGGCAAGCGCGGGACCGGATCGCGCTCGAACGCGCTCTGGGGTAATGGAAAGCGGCGCACGGCACTTCTCGCGACGCTGGTTCTGACTCTTGTCGTGCCCCTGGGCGCGTCAGCCGTCCCAGGCCCGAAGGACGTCCAGGCGTTCGTTGCGCCCGGGCTCCTGTCCTCTGCCCAGACCAGCCCGACGGGCACCTTCTCGGTGATCGTTCAGGGCAAGGGCGGCAACCAGGCCGCCCATGCAGTCGCCGACGTCCTCGGCCTCTCCCTCAAGACGGCCCGAACCTTTAGCTCGATCGACGGCGTGGCCGTCGACCTCACGGGAGCACAGATCCTCGCTGTCGCCGCCGACAAGCACGTGACCGCGATCACTGCCGATGCGCGAGTGCGCCTCTCTGCCGTTGCCGCACCCACGAACGAGAAGTGGCCGTTCGTGACGAACGTCCAGAAGTACTGGGCCAACGGCACCACACCGGCAGCACCTGCGGCGACAATCGCGATCGTCGACTCCGGCATCGACGCGACCCGGCCCGAGTTCGCCGGCCGTATCGCCGCGAGCGTCAATCTCAGCTCGCTCCCCGGCAACTCGCCCGGCGACGGTCGCGGCCACGGCACGTTCGTGGCCGGCATCGCTGCGGCCGACATGCAGGGAAAGAGCGGCGCCGCGCCGGGCGCGAAGATCGTCTCGCTCGACGTGATGGACGACCACGGCATGGCAAGGACGAGCGACGTCATCGCCGCCGCCGACTGGATCCTCGCCAACAAGGCGAAGTACGGGATCCGCGTCGCGAACTTTTCGCTCCATTCGTCGGTCGCCAACAGCTTCATGTACGACCCGCTCGACAAGGCGGTCGAGAAGCTCTGGTTCAACAATGTCGTCGTCGTGGTCGCCGCCGGCAACTACGGCAACGCCAACGGGCCGAGCGGCGTTCCGTTCGCGCCGGGGAACGACCCCTTCGTGATCACCGTCGGCGCGAGCGACACCGGCAAGTCGGTATCGACGAACGACGACGTCGCGGCGCCGTGGTCGGCTTACGGCTACACGCTCGACGGCTTCGCAAAGCCCGATCTGGCCGCTCCTGGCCGCTTCATGGTCGGTCCCGTTCCGGTGGGCTCGACGCTCTACAGCGACCGCCCTGATCACGTCGTCGAGCCCGGCTACATGGAGCTTTCGGGCACATCCTTTGCGGCACCGATCGTGAGCGGGGTCTCCGCGCTGATCCTCGGCAAGCATCCCGAATACACCCCCGACCAGGTCAAGGGCGCGCTCATGGTCGGCACGAAGCCGATGCCGACAGCCACGAACCTCTCGGAAGGCGTCGGCGAAGTGAATGC
>DASVEU010000101.1:0-3451 GCA_036380395.1 Gaiellaceae bacterium | reverse complement strand
GGCAGCGGCCGGTGCGTCGGAGCGGCTCGGGCTTCTGCTCGGGCAGCCGCTCCCAGAGCTCGCGCACGAGCCGCGTCTTGCCGACGCCTGCATCGCCGAGGATCGTCACGAGCCGCGGCCGTCGCTGCTCGACGGCCGCGCGGTATGCGTCCCGAAGGCGCTCAAGTTCCTGATCACGGCCGACAAACGCGCGTGCCAGGCCGCTCACACCGCGCGGCCGCATGAGCGAGAGCGCGCGCACGAGGCGACTTGCTACGACCCCCTCCGGCTTACCTTTCGCGACGACCGCCTCCGGCTGCTCGAACTCGAAGGCGCCACGCGCTGCGGCGACCGTACGCTCGCCGACAAGAATCGCGCCGGGGTCGGCAGCTTGCTCCAGTCGAGCGGCTACGTTGACCGGGTCGCCCGTGACGAAGGAGCTTCCGTCGCGGGCCTGCCCGACGACGACGTCGCCCGTGTTGACGCCTATCCGGAGCTCGAGCTGGCCCTCGAACAACTGCGCCAGCTGGTGCTGCATCGCGAGCGCGGCGTGCAGCGCGCGCTCGGCGTGATCTTCGAGCGCGCTCGGTGCGCCGAAGACCGCCACGACCGCGTCGCCGGCGAACTTCTCGATCGTTCCGCCGGCTTGCTCGATTTCCTCGGCCATGGCGCTGTAGAAACGCTCGAGCAGGGCTCGCGTCCGCTCCGGATCCTGGGAAGCGGCGATTGCCGTCGAGCCGACGAGATCGGCGAACAGCAAAGTCGCAAGCTTGCGCTCCTCGGTGCGCTTGCCGGCCACCACAGGGGCGCCGCACGCCGGACAGAAGCGCGCCCCGCGAGGGACCTCGGTTCCGCAGCGGCCACAAACCGTCATGCCCCGATTGTCGCTTACCAGCGGCACGAGAGTGAGCCCACACTTTCGAAGGGCCAGCGGGATCTCGTCGACGCGCTCCGCAGTCGACGAGGAGCGAGCGCAGACGACTCAAAGCGCCTAGCGCGCCCTCGCCGGGTGCGCTCAGCGTGGCCCTGAGTCAAGTAGCCAGGCCCCCGCCGAGCTGGCCCCTTGGCCCCGCCAACAAGGCTGTCTACGCGCCGCTCTCGAGCTGCTTCTTCAGGTTCGCGTGGCTTTCGGGAAGCTCCTTCGCCGCCTGCCTGCGGACGAAGAGCGGCACGAGCAGCTTGCCGAGCCCGTGGCCCTCGAAGTCGAGCTCGAACGTGAAGCGCGTCCGGTCGCCCTCACCGAGCGGCTCGAACCGTCCCTTCCCGATCGCGCGGACCGGGCCGTCGACGACGCGGAACGCGTAGCTCTCCGGCGGGCTGTACTCGGTCAGCTCGCTCGTCATCGTCTGTTCCCGCTTTCCCATGCGGCGGGTCAGCGAGATCCTGGAGCCCTGTTGGAGCGGACCGCTGCCCTGGGGGCTCGCGCGCACGACCGCGTCCTGCCACTCAGGGAAGCGCGTCGGATCGGTCACGTACGCGAAGACGTCCTCGCGCCTTCGATCGATCTCGACGCTGTGCACCATCGGGGCCATGCCGCCTCCTTCGTCGCGAACGACGCGGATCATCCCGCACGCCCCACACGGAGTAAAGGCGCGCTCCGGTTTCGCGCGGGGGCGGCCGGGGAACGCCAGCGCGATGGCCTCTCGGGACGACCGCATGCGCGAGAACGAGGAGTTGTTCCGCACCGCCAACGAACGCCTTCGCAGGCAGGTCGAGGATGCCGTTCCGGACGGACAACCGGTTCCGTTCCTCTGCGAGTGCATGGACGATCTCTGCATGGCGCGCATTGAGTTGACCATGGGGGACTACCGGCATGTGCGGGCGAGCGACGACACATTCGCCGTCGCGCCGGGGCATGCGGCGCCCGACGGAGAGGTCGTCGTAGAGGAAAGGGGCGAATTCCACGTCGTCCGGAAGGAAGCGGCATGAGCGCGGTCGACCGCGAGCAGCGTCGCAAACGCCAGATCGCACGGAATGAGGCGCTCTTCCGAGAGGTCAACGAGCGCGTCGAGGAGGTGAGCAGCGGCCGGTCCACGGAGATGACCGAGTTCCTCTGCGAGTGCGGGAACGCCGACTGCACGGAGGCCATCGGCCTACGGGACGATGAGTACCAGCACGTGAGGTCGGATCCCCTCCTCTTCGCCGTCATGCCCGGTCACGAGATCCCGGACGTGGAGGAGATCCTCGACACGAACGAGCGGTTCAGCGTCGTCCGCAAGCATGCGGACGAAGGCGTGATCGCGCGGTTGACCGACCCGCGCAGCTGATCCGCCTCTTGACCGCCGCCGCCGATCGCCCTACGGTCGGCCTGCGGTGCGACGTACACGTCTGGCGGCCCTCTCCCTCATCCTGATCGCAGCGACGGCCGCCTGCGGCGGCGGGGGCGGCGACGGCACGGAGACGTTCGAGGAGGAGGGGTACGCGTTCACATTCGAGTACCCGGGCTCCTTCGAGGAGACGTCCGACGTCTCGTATTCCTCCACCGCCGGCGGCGAAGCACAGGACCCCATCGGACTCGGCCTGGACGACCGCAATGCGATCGTCGTCAGCCGCTACGAGCTGAATGCCGAAGTGACCTCCGGGAACGTGTCACAGGTGAAGCCCGAGTTCGACGACCTGATCCGGCAGCTCACTGGAACGGAGGTCAGCGGGAAGCAGGTGGAGATCGGCGGGTTCCCCGGCTTCGAGTACACGTTCGACCTGGAAGACCCGCCGGAGGGCCGCAGCCGGTTCTTCGTGCTCTTCGACGGCAGGACGGAGTACACGCTCAACTGCCAGTCCACTCCCGAGAAGCGTGACGAGATCGAAGCGGCGTGCCGGCAGGCGATCGATACGTTCGCCAAGACGGGGGACTAGGAAGCGACCAGCATGGCGACGACCGTGTACTGGCAGGCCGCCGCGGCGATCACGCACGCGTGGAAGACCTCGTGGTACCCGAACACCGTCGGCATGGGGTCGGGGCGGCGCCGCGCGTAGACGATCGCCCCGAACGTATAGAGCACGCCGCCGGCTGCGAGCAGCACCAGCCCGTGCGGTTTGATCGCATCGAGAAGCTCCGGCACCATGACGATCCCGACCCAGCCGAGCGCGATCCCGAGCGCCGCGCTCAGCCACTTCGGCGCATCGACCCAGGCGAGCATGACCACGATCGCGACGAGGGCGCCCGCCCAGACGATGGAGAGGATCGTCCACCGCCATGCTCCCTCGAGGGCCAGGAGCGCGAACGGCGTGTACGTCCCCGCGATCAGGACGTAGATCATCGCGTGGTCGACACGGCGCAGCCACATGCGCGCGGCGAAGCTCCGCCAGTTGACCCGGTGGTAGACCGCGCTCGTCCCGAACATCGCCACGAGCGCGCCTGCGAACGTCGCCGCGCCCGCACGCTCCTTCGCCCCCGACGCGAGTGCGATCAGGAGGACGGCGAGCCCGACGAACACGACGAACGCCCACTGGTGCAAGACGCCGCGCAGGC
>DASVEU010000100.1:0-3084 GCA_036380395.1 Gaiellaceae bacterium | reverse complement strand
ACGTGCGCGGATTGCTCTGGTCCTCCATCTACGACGACAACCCAGTCGTCTTCTTCGAGCACAGGACGCTGTACGGGATCAAGGAGGACGTCCCAGACGAGCTCGAGCCGATTCCGCTCGGTCAGGCGCGAACGCATCGTCAGGGCGAAGACGTGACGGTGATTGCAACCGGGCGCCTCGTGCACGAGGCGCTCGCGGCGGCGAAGGAGGCCGAGCAGGAAGGCATCTCGGTCGAGGTCGTCGATCCGCGGACACTGCTCCCGCTCGACGGGGACGCGCTGATCTCCTCCGTGAAAAAGACGAACCGCTGCGTCGTCGCACACGAGGCGGTCGTGCGGGGCGGTTTCGGCGCAGAGGTCGCTGCCGTGATCCAGTACGGCGCCTTCGACTGGCTCGACGCACCGATCGAGCGTGTCGGCGCCAAGTTCGCGCCGCTGCCGTTCGCGCCCGTGATGGAGGAGTTCGTCGTCCCACACGCAGGCGACGTGCTTCACGCAATTCGCCGAACCGTAGGTCGTGTCGATGGCAACTGAGGTCAAGCTGCCACGCCTCGGTCAGGGCATGGAGTCCGGCACGATCGTGAAGTGGCTCAAGTCGGAGGGCGACAAGGTCGAGAAGGGCGAGCCGCTCTACGAGCTCGACACGGACAAGGTGACGCAGGAAGTCGAGGCTGAGGCGTCCGGCGTCCTGCTGAAGATCGCGATCTCGGCGGGCGAGGTCGAGGTCGGCAGGACGATCGCGGTGATCGGCGAGCAGGGCGAGCAGGTCGAGCTGGCGCCGAGCGAGCCTGCGGGGAACGGCTCGGCCGCCCTGGAGGTTTCTGGCGATCCGGAGGAGGAAGGATCTCCCGCGCGCGCGCGTGAACAAGACGGAGAGGGCGGCCGCCGTGCCTCTGCCGGGATGAGCGATCAGGTGGCCGAGATCAGGCAACCGGCCGGCGACAACGGCGGCCGCGTCAAGGCGTCCCCGCTGGCGCGCCGCATCGCGCGCGAGCGCGGCATCGACCTGAGCGCGGTCGCAGGCACGGGCCCCGACGGTCGCGTCGTCGCAGAGGACGTCGAGCGCACGGCGGCCTCAGGAGCGCCGGTCGCGCTTCCATCTCCTGCGTTGCCGAGCGAAGGCATCGAGGTGCAGCAACTGTCTTCGATGCGCAAGACGATCGCGCGCCGGCTGACGGAGGCGTGGCAGGCGCCCGTCTTCCAACTGGGGATCACCGTCGACATGAGCCGCGCGCTCCCACTCCGAGAACGTCTCGTGGAGCTGCACGAGGAGGGCGTGAAGCCGACCATCTCCGATCTCATCACCAAGATCTGCGCCGCGGCCCTGATGCGCCACCGAGCGGTGAACGCCCTCTACAAGGGTGACGCGGTCGAGCTCTACCCGACCGCGAACATCGGGATCGCCGTGGCGGTCCCGAACGGTCTCGTGGTGCCGGTGATTCCGGGCTGCGAGCGAAAGTCCATCGCCGAGATCGCCGAGACTCGCGCGGCGCTTGTCGGGCGCGCGCGCGAGGGGAAGCTGCAGCAGGCGGACCTCGACGGCGGCACGTTCACGATCTCGAACCTCGGCATGTACGGCATCGAGCGCTTCATCGCCGTGCTCAACCCACCCCAGGCTGCGATTCTCGCCGTCGGCTCGATCGAGGACAAGGTCGTTCCCATCGACGGTCAACCCGCCGTGCGGCCCCGGCTGGAGCTGACTCTCACGTGTGACCACCGCGCGGTCGACGGAGCCACCGCGGCGGAGTTCCTGCGCGACGTGAAGGCGTTCCTGGAAGAGCCCGGTCTCGCGTTGTAGTGACCGCGGTCTGGTACCAGGTCAGGGATCTCGAAGCAGGACGCGCGTTCTACACCGGCAAGCTGGGTTTCACGGAGACGTACGTCGACTCGGACGGGACCTGGGTGAAGCTGGAGCGCGACGGGATGGAGATCGGTCTCGCCGAGGGCGAGCCACAAGAGGACGCGGGCGTGGCCCACGTGGATGTGGCGGACGTCAAAGCGGTAGCGGAAGAACTACGGAACGAGGGTGTAGAAGTGGGCGTCGTCTTCGAGTTGCACGGCGAGATGCGCCTGCTGGACGTATTCGACCCAGAGGGGAACCGTCTTCAGTTTGCCCAAGAGCTCTCCCCAGGCTGAGCCCTGCATGAGGACGTGGTGCAACGTGACGAAATGCGCCTCTGATTTTCGTTTGCCGGGCGCTCTGCGGGGCGCCGAGGCTCTATGTGGCTAGCTAGATGGCAGAAGGCCGCTGAACAAGCGGCGCAGGCAGGCGTACGCGGCCGGGACCCAGTCGCAACGCGCGGCGCCTGAGCAGACGGGCCCGCAGGCCGGTCCCGAACTCGGTCCGCCGATCATCGTCACGTTTCATAACCTTGAAGATGCCGCAGGTAGGACCTTCTTGCCTGGTTTTCGGAGAATCACTCGTTCGAGTGAGAGCGGCTTAAACTCAAGACCGTGATCCGCCAGGCCGGGCCGCAAGACGTCCGTTTCCTCCGCGACATGCTGAAGCACGCCTACCACTGGCGGCTGAATGCGGATCCCGACCTCCCGGTGGCGAGATACGTCAACAACTGGGGCCGGCCGGGCGATGCCGGGCTCGTTGCGTGGGAGGCCGGCCCGGTCGGCGCGGCCTGGTACCGCCTCTTCCCTGCAAGCGCGCCGGGCTTCGGCTTCGTCGACGAGGAGACTCCCGAGCTCACGATCGCCGTCGTCCCGAGCCGCCGCGGGGGCGGCCTGGGCGGTGAGCTGATGACCGCTCTGCTCGATCGCGCCCGCCAGCAGGGCCACCAGGCGATCAGCCTCAGCGCCGAGCGGGGCATGACGAAGCTCTACGAGCGCTACGGCTTCGTCGCCGTGGAGGAGAAGGACGGAACGGTCACGATGAAGGCAGACCTCCAGACGGGTCCTGGTTAGTGCCCGGTCGATACGATCGAGCCTGATGGAAGTCGACGTCGCAGTTCTCGGAGGGGGGCCGGGTGGTTACACCGCCGCGATCCGGGCTGCGCAGCTCGGGGCGACAGTCGCCTGCGTCGAGCGCGAGCCCGAGCTCGGTGGCACCTGCCTGCGGATCGGGTGCATCCCGACG
>DASVEU010000099.1:0-10716 GCA_036380395.1 Gaiellaceae bacterium | reverse complement strand
TCTCGAGACGGTCGCTTAGCCGCCGGAAGCAACTGGGTCACTCGGGTGACCCACGAGGCCACCCACGGTTTGCGAACGTGGGCCTACGCTTTAGGGCTGGTACGGAGGGGTCGCGAGGGAGCTTCGGCTCCCTCGCTCTGTCTTCAGACCCAGCCGCGTTGCCGGGCCACGCGACAGAGAGCCCGCCGCTTCGCATGAGCCGGTTGGTCGGAGAGGCCGGCCTTCGCGTAGATACGGCGCAGTGCCGCTTTCACCGTGCCCGTCGCGCCAGGCGTTCCGAGTTGGGCGGCGATCTGCTCGTTGGACGGCAGGCTCTCGAGGCTCGCCCCGGCCAGCCACGGCCCGCAAAGACCCTGCACGACCTGCCGCTGGAAGGCCGACAGTTGAGCCGAAGCCGTGGGCGCGATCTCCTCGAGCGGCTCGGTCGTATCGGGGTCTTCGAGCTGGGCCGGCCAGGAGAAGAGGACGGTCTCCGAGCCGATCCCGATTCGATCGGCGTGGCGCAGAGGGAGTGGAGTCCCGGGCTGGACCCGGGTTCCGTTTAGGAAGGTGCCGTTGAAGCTGCCGCGATCCTCGACGTACCAGCGACCGTCGCGGAACGTGAGCGAAGCGTGCTCGCGGCTCACCGTCGGCGACTCGAACGCGAGGTCGCTGGACGCGTCGCGTCCGATCGTGACGCTCTCCTTCAGCTCGTGCTCCGTCCCGTCAGGGAAGGTGAGCCAGGTATCCCCGGGCATTGGCCGCAAGGATACGAGCAGGAGCCGTCCGGTTAGACGCCTAACCTCTCACCGTGAAGGTCATAGGCATCGATCCAGGGACGGCTTCTTGCGGGTACGGCATCGTCCACGAAAAAGACGGGCGCCTCAGGGCCATCGACCACGGGTGGTGGAAAACGTCCGCGGCCGAACGCCCCGAGTTGCGTCTGAAGACGATCTTCGACGCCGTCGTCGAGCTCGTGGCGCTTCATCAGCCCGATGCCGTCGCAATCGAGGAGTCGTTCGTCGGCGTCGACGCCCGCACCGCACTCTCCGTCGGACAGGCGCGCGGGGCCATCATGGTCGCGGCCGCCAACGCCGGGGTCGGGTGCGCTGAGTATTCGCCGGCCCGCGTGAAGCAGGTCGTCTGTGGCTACGGCCGCGCCGACAAGCAGCAGATGCAGAGAATGGTGAAGGTGGTCCTCGGGCTCCAGGACGAGCCGGCAACGACCCACGCCGCCGACGCGCTTGCCGTTGCGATCTGCCACGCGCTCGCGCCGCCGCTGCTGAGGATCGCGGCGGGATGATCGCGCGCCTCCGGGGCCGTCCCCTGGCGAACACGCCGGACGGGCTCGTTCTCGACGTCGGCGGTGTCGGGTACCTCGTCGCCGCGACGCCGTCCGCGGTTCGAGCCGCCGAGGGCGCGGCGGAGGTGTCGCTGCATACATATCTGCACGTGCGCGAAGACGCGCTGCAGCTGTACGGGTTCGCGGAGGCGGCCGAGCGCGAGCTCTTCCTCCAGCTGCTGTCCGTCAACGGGATCGGCCCGAAGGTCGCTCTGGCGATCGTGTCCGGCTCGCCGGCCGCCGATCTGAGGCGGGCGATCGTGCTCGGAGACACGGCGCGCTTCCAGGCAATCCCTGGGATCGGCAAGAAGACCGCCGAGCGCATCCTGCTCGAGCTGAAGGAGAAGATGGGGGACGCTCCGGTGCCGATCTCGTCGGCGGGAGGCACGCAACCGCACCTGGTGGCGAGAGACGCTCTCGTCGAGCTCGGCTACTCCCTCGGGGAGGCTGAAATGGCTCTCGCGAGGGTCGATCCGGAGCTGCCGCCGGAGGAACGCGTCCGCGAAGCGCTAAAGGCGGCGTAGATGACCTCTGCGCCCCAGTTCCTGGTTCCCGCCGTCATGCCCGAGGAGGACGACCTCGAGCAGTCGCTGCGTCCGCGCCGTCTGGCCGAGTTCGTCGGACAGGAGCGGATCAAGGAGCAGCTTGCGATCTCGCTCGATGCAGCGAAGGGGCGAGACGAAGCGCTCGACCACGTGCTCCTCGTCGGCCCGCCCGGGCTCGGCAAGACGAGCCTTGCATTCATCGTCCGCGAGGAGCTCGGCGTCGGCATTCGCTGCGTCGCGGGCCCGGCGCTCGAGCGCAAGGGCGACATGGCGGCGATCCTGACCAGTCTCGAGCGCCACGACGTCTTGTTCGTGGACGAGATCCACCGCCTCAACCGCGCGATCGAGGAGATCCTCTATCCGGCGCTCGAGGACTTCCGGCTCGACATCATCGTCGGCCAGGGCGCGGCGGCGCGCACGCTGACCCTCGATCTCCCGCCCTTCACGCTCATCGGTGCGACGACGAGAACAGGGCTCTTGACGACGCCGCTGCGCGACCGCTTCGGCATGACTTTTCGGCTCGAGTACTACGAGCCGAAGGAGCTCGGGACGATCGTCCGGCGGTCGGCGCGGATCCTCGACGTCGAGATTGCGGAGGACGCAGCAGACGAGATCGCGCGCCGCTCCCGCGGAACGCCGCGCATCGCGAATCGGATCCTTCGACGGGTCCGCGACGTCGCGCAGGTCAAGCACGACGGCAAGATCACGAACCAGGTGGCGCGCGAGGCCCTCGAGCTGCTCGAGGTCGACGGCGACGGGCTCGAGCGCATCGACCGCGCGCTGATGGAGACGATCCTCGTCAAGTTCGGCGGCGGACCGGTAGGCCTGTCCACGCTCGCCGTCGCCCTCGGGGAGGAGCAGGACACGATCGAGGACGTCTACGAGCCTTATCTTCTCCAGCTGGGCTTCTTACAGCGCACACCGCGCGGCCGCATCATCACCGAGCTCGGCCGCGAGCGGTTCGGAGCCCGCGGGGAAGACACGAAGCTCTTTTGAGCCCCGATCTCTGGGTGCCGGGGGCAGCCGAGCCGTCGCTCGACGGCTTCGTGTATCGCGTCCACCGTCAGATCGAGCGCTACACCGCGACCCATAGCGCGGACTTGACCCACGTGGAGGTGGAGCTAGGGGACGGAGAGCGCCTCACGCTCCGGTCGCTGTCCGCCGAGCCGGGCTACGGGTTTCTGACGCTGTCGGTCGATGCCGAGAAGGGCGATTCGGAGGAGCACATCGTCCCGATCGGCGCGATCAGGCGGATCGCACTTGGACCAGCGGACGAATCCCGCCGCCCGGGATTCGCCCTGTCGAAAGAGATAGGGCCGGAACCCGCCGCATAGGGCCCGGCCCTGTTGAAATGTCCGCCCCGGCCGCAGTGTTGTCGGGGCTGGTTCTGCCGCAGAACAGAACCGGTGAGGACAGGTGGTACACGTTGAGCATGGATCACCCAGCCTGGTTGATTCCTCCCCCTTTGGTTGGTTCATTCAGGTGCTTCACTTTCACCCTGCCGGGGGAGTGCAGAAACGCCTTTTCACCCCGATTCTGAGTCTCAGGAGGATCGTGAGGGGCCGCAGCTCACATCCTCCGAACGGGCGGTCGCAGGTTTGTCCTGCGGCCGCCGCTATCTACGCCTGGCCCGATCCCGTAGCGGCGTGGTCCGCTTCGCGGACTGGCCGCTACGCGGCCCCAGTGCCAGGCACGAGACGACGCCGTAAGTGCCAGGTCCGCTGCACCGCGGCGAGGAGGCGAGGCGCCAACAGGAGCGCCATGACGTCGAACCAGACGTAGCCTGCGGCGACGCCGCTCGGTGGGTTGCCGTCGGGAATGCCTAGGCCCGGTAGCTCCGCCGCCCAGCGCCAGGTGCCGATCGCAGTTCCGTAGAGCTCGAGCGCGGCGACGACGAGGAAGACCCCCGCGTACGCGGCGCGCGCGGGCGAGCGCCAGAGGAAGGCGAGCAGCAGAGGGATGCAGAGCGCACCCGCGGCATCGAGACGTGGCAGCACCGTCAGTCCGAGAACGCCCCAGATCGTGACGGCGGCCGCCGCGAAGGCGACGAGCGCGCGTGAATGACGCCGGAGCGCTTCGCTCAACGACAGACCCGCCATGAACACCAGTCCGTGAGCCGGGGGGACGAACGTCGGCAGGTTATGCAGCCGATACGAGTAGACACCCCACAGGATCGAGCCCGTCACCTCCGCCACCGTCGCCGCGCAGATGACCACCGCGACTTGCGCGCGCCGCTCTGCCGGAAGCGGCCGCGCAGCGACCAGGAGCACGATCCACGTCAAGGCTCCCAGTGCGAGCTGGCCGGGCAACTCGACCTGCGTATCCACCGCCAACAGTGCCGCGAGGAATGCGGCGATAGCTGCTGCGCGGATCAACGCCTGAACTGCAGCTCGTGCCAAGAAGGCACGGGCGCAAGCTCGAGCAACGCGCGGTCGCCGTTCGGGTCGCGATACCCGAAGTCCGCCACGTCCTCGTCCCAGGCGACCTCGAGCAGTCCCTCCTTGACGCGATGGTCGAGCCACGCCCCGCGGAAGACGAGCTTCTTCAGCCAGTAGACGAGCGACTCGCCGCCGACGAGCGAAACGCGCTCCCAGTGACGGACGAGGTACCTGCCGAGCCCACTGCGAGGCTCGTCGATCCAGTCCCTCTCGACGAGCTCGACGAGATCGGCGGTCTCGTCGTCATCGAGCTCGTTGTCGCCCACGAGCCCGAGCTTCACCGCGGCGGCCGTGACGCGCTGCTCGAAGTCGGAGCAGTTGAACCCGAAGCGGTAGCCGAGGAACTCGACGACGTAATCGTCCCCCGAAACGTAGTTCGCCTCTGTCACGAGCCGAGCATAGCGCCACGCTAGGTTTGCCTCATGAGCGCTCGCCTCGCCGCTGCATCCGTCTTCGTGACGGCACTCGTGGTGGTCACGGTCTGGCTCACCGACCTCTCCTTCGGACGCGCGGCGCTGCTCGCGCCCGTGCTCGTGATCGGCCTCGCGGCGGTCGCCGGCCTCGTCGTCTTTTGGGGCCGCGTCGGCTGGGACTCGCTGCGCCGCGCGCGCCATCCCCGCTTGCTAGTGGCCGCGGCGGTCGCGTTCATCCTCCTGCTGGTGGGCCTGACGCTCCTGGGCGTCCAGCTTCCCCGAGAGTGACTTCGTAGGGATTAGCCCCCGGTTAGGACGGGGGTTGACCGTACCCAAAGACACCGGTGTCCCCGGTGTCGGGAGCTCTCTCCAACTGCGACGGTGAGGACATGACCGATACGACACTCACAGAGCTTCATCACCGCTCGGCGGACGGCATCGAGGTCTCGCTCCTGTGGAGCCGCATCACAAACGCGCTGACCGTTGCGGTCGAGGACAGCCGCTCCGGCCTCAGCTTCGAGGTTCCGGCTCCCGCGGAGAAGGCCCTCGACGTCTTCGAGCATCCGTACGCGTACGCCTAACGCATTCGAGTCCGGCGCCTTCGGCGCCATGATGACTCGAATGCGACCGCGCTGGCGGAGAGCGTACGCGGCCGCACCGGGCAAAAGCCCGGCGCGGCGGCGAGGTGTCCTCACCGATTAACCGAGCAGTCCGAAGAGAGCGGCCTTGAGTCGCTCGAGATCGGCGGTGTCGTTGTAGCCCTGGAAGGACGCACGGATGAACCGCTCGTCGCCGCGTTCGAACACCGGGATCTCGATTCGATGCTCGGCGTAGAGCCGCTCTTGGAGATCCCTCGGCGCGCTCTTCGGCAGACGGAGCGTGACCATCTGCGCGAAGAACTCGTTCGAGTCTGGTGTAAGCGGCTCGAGGTCGAGCTCGTTGCGTGCCCGTCGGGCGAGCTCGTGACAGCGGTCGCGTACCGCAGGCCACTCGTGCTCGTCCTGCCACGCGATCGCCGCCGGCACCGTCAGGTAGGCAGACGGGTCGCGCGTCCCCTGCTGCTCGTGGCGTGACACGAAGCTCGGGTCATCTCCCCCGTAGCCCCAGCTGATGAGCAGTGGATGAACATCGCGCTGGAGCTCGCGGCGCACGTAAAGGAAGCCTGCGCCCTTGGGCGCGCCCAGCCACTTGTGGCAGTTGGCCGCGTAATAGTCGGCGTCGAGCTCACGCAGGTTCAGTGGGAGGTGTCCCGGTACGTGCGCGCCGTCGACGATGGTTTGGATCCCCGCCTCTCGGGCGCGCCTGCAGATCTCTTCGACCGGAAGCGTCATGGCCGTCGCGGACGTGTGGTGGCTGAGGAAGAGCGCGCGGGTCCGCGGGCCGACTCCGGCCCAGACTGCATCGACAATCTCTTCCGCACTCGTCACCGGAAGCCGAATCGGTGTCCGCACATACCGCGCGCCGAAGTCTCCGCAGACGTGCTCCCAGGTGAGGTCGAGAGCGCCGTACTCGAGATCGGTCGAGAGCACCTCGTCGCCCGGCTGCAGGCCGAGGGGCCAGGCGGCGACGTTCACGCCGGCCGTTGCGTTCGGGACAAACACCAGGTCGTCCGGATCGGCGCCGACGTAAGCACCGAGCACCGCACGGGCCTCTGCGAGCAGCGCGTCCAGCCGGCGGTCGAGAAACAGCACCGGCTGCCGCTCGAGCTCGAGCTGCCACTCCTGGTAACGCTCGAACACTGCTCGCGGCGTCGCCCCAAAGGAGCCGTGGTTCAGAAACGTCACACTTGGATCGAGAAGGAACTTCTCCCGCAGGCGGGCGCCGTCCGACACCGCTCGTACGGTAGTCGGGCATGTCAGAGGGCATCTGGACGATCCGTCCGTGCCCGCACCGGCAGGCGAGCGGCCTCGCGAAGGAGCTCGGCCTCAACGAGATCACGGCAAGCGTGCTCGTTCGGCGCGGCTACGGCGACCCCGAGGTGGCGCGGGCCTTCCTGGCCGGCGAACAGCCCCTGCACGATCCCTTCCTGCTCGGTGACATGGCCGGTGCCGTCGAGCAGATTCGCGCGGCGATCGCGGCCGGCAAACGGATCTGCGTACACGGCGACTACGATGTGGACGGGATCAGCGCCACAGTGCTCGCCATCCTCGTCCTTCGGGAGCTGGGCGCAGAGGTCGAATGGCATTTGCCGAGCCGCTTCGACGAGGGCTACGGGGTCAGCGGCCAGACGCTCGAGCGCCTCGCTGCGGAGGGTTGCGGACTGGTCCTGACCGTCGACTGCGGGATCACCGCCGTAGATGAGGTTCGGCGTGCGCACGAGCTCGGCCTCGAAGTCATCGTCACCGACCACCACCGCCCAGGCGAGGAGCTGCCGGACTGTCCGATCGTCGCGACCCGCCCTTCCGATTACCCCTTCCAGGAGCTCTGCGGCACCGCCGTCGTCTACAAGCTCGGGCAGGCGCTGCTGGGTGCCGAGTCCGAAGTGCTGCGTCGGCATCTCGATCTCGTCGCGCTCGCGACGATCGCGGACGTCGTTCCGCTCGTGGGCGAGAACCGATCGCTTGCGATCGCGGGGCTGCGCACGCTCGCGCGCACGCAGAAACTCGGTTTGCGTGCATTGATGAAGGCCGCGCACGTGGATCCGGCCGCCGTCGACGCGGGCAAGGTCGGCTTTCGGCTTGCGCCGCGGATCAACGCAGCGGGCCGGCTGGGCGATCCGAGCGCAGCGCTCGAGCTGCTCCTGACGGAGGACGTGGACGAGGCGCGGCGTCTCGCCGATCGACTCGAGGAGCTGAATCGCGACCGGCAGGCAGTGGAGGACAAGATCGTGCGCGCCGCGATCGCGCAGGTCGAGGAGTGGCCGGAAGCGAAGCGGCGCCGTTCTGCCTACGTCGTCTGGGGCGAAGACTGGCACGAAGGCGTGATCGGCATCGTCGCGTCACGTCTCGTCGAGCGTTATCACCGGCCGGTCGTCCTCATCGCGGGGACGGACGGCCTCTGGAAAGGATCCGGGCGTTCGATCCCGTCGTTCGATCTCCACGGCGCGCTCGGGGCATGCTCGACTTTCCTCGAGCGGTTCGGCGGTCATCGCGCAGCGGCGGGTCTGTCGATCGCGCCGGAGCGGGTCGAACCGTTCGCCGAGGCGTTCGCGGCTCAAGCGGAAGGCCTGCTGGGCCCCGAGGATCTCACGCCGGCGACGGTCGTCGACGCAGTCCTTCCGCGCGGGGCGAAGCTTACGCTCGAGCTCTGCGAAGAGCTGCGCGCGTTGGCGCCGTTCGGCCTGGCCAATCCCGACGTGACCCTCCTGGCGCCGGGGTGCGAGCTTGGCGAGCTTGCGACGGTCGGCGACGGCAAGCATCTCCGTTTCCGTGTGCAGCTCGACGGCCGCGATGCCGGCGGGGCGATCGCGTTCGGGCAGGGAACCAAGCTCGACAGCTACCGGCGCGAGGGACGCTATGACGTCGCGTTCCGCCTACAGGAGAATCACTGGAACGGAACGGTGTCGCCGCAGCTCGTCGTCCGTCGCGTCTTCGACGCCGACCATCGCTTCGACGAGGTCTACGCGTGGTTGCGCGGGCAGTGGCAGGCCCGGCCACGCGACGCACAGGCACAGACGATCTTCGACGAGCTCGAGGTGGAGGAGGGAGGGCCGAAGCGCCATCCGCTCGAGTCCGAGACGTTCCGCTCGCTGCTGGCCGAGCCCGCACTCGTCCGCGCGGCGTGAGCGTCGCTCGCCTTCGGCTGGCGTTCCGGAACGTCGGTTAGCGGGCGATGCCGACGGACGCCCGGCGGACGCGCGGCTGACGCGGGGCGCGGGGCGGGGCGAGCGCATCGAGCGCAAGGAGGAGTCGTGCTGCGCGCACGGCGGCACGGCGTTCTTTTCGGCGTCGGAACCAGTGCATGGACGACTCCCCTTCTGCATCGGATCGCCGGCTCCTGCCCTTGAGATACGCCCCTTGAACGGGGGAAGGGAGCCCGATACCCCCGGAGTACACTGACGATATGGCGGTCCTCGAGGCTCACGAAAAGCATCAGGA
The DNA here is from genome assembly GCA_036380395.1 of Gaiellaceae bacterium. Classification (GTDB taxonomy): domain Bacteria; phylum Actinomycetota; class Thermoleophilia; order Gaiellales; family Gaiellaceae; genus 3-1-20CM-4-69-9. The sequence continues at coordinate 1,962 of DASVEU010000099.1, read as the reverse complement.
GCTCATCGACGAGCTGATTGCGGCCGTGGCCGCCTACAACCCAGAGGTCGACCGCGACCTGATCCGGCGGGCCTTCCTCTTCGCTGCGAACGCCCACGAGGGCCAGCAGCGCCGTTCGGGGGAGGACTTCGTGCTCCATCCCTGGGGTGCGGCCAAGATCTGCGCCCAGCTCCGCCTTGACGACGAGACCATCGCCGCGGCGCTCCTCCACGACGTCGTCGAGGACACCGACGCCGAGCTCGAGGACGTCCGTGCCGAGTTCGGCGACGAGGTCGCCAAGCTCGTAGAGGGCGTGACGAAGCTGACGCGCGTCCAGTTCCAGAGCCGCGAGCAGGCCGAGGCCGAGAACTATCGCAAGCTGATCGTCGCGATGGCCGCAGACGTGCGCGTGATCCTGATCAAGCTGGCCGACCGGCTGCACAACCTCCGCGAGATCGAATACCTCGGGAAGCAGAAGCAGATCCAGAAGGCGAAGGAGACCCTGGAGGTCTACGCGCCGCTCGCGCACCGGCTCGGCATCCACGCGATGAAGTGGGAGCTCGAGGACCTGGCGTTCGAGACTCTGCATCCCCGTAAGTACGAGGAGATCAAGGCGATGGTCAGCGAGCGCCGTGCCGATCGGGAGAGCCACGTCTCGGAGGCGGCGCGCGTCTTGCAACTCGAGCTGACGAAGGTCGACATCCCCGTGGAGATCTCGGGTCGCGCGAAGCACTTCTACTCCATCTACGACAAGATGGCCAAGAAGGGCCGCGAGTTCAACGAGATCTACGACCTCACGGCGATGCGTGTGACCGTGGAGCGCTCGGGCGACGAAGGTACTCGTGATTGCTATGGCGCGCTCGGCCTGATCCATTCCTTGTGGAGGCCGATGCCCGGTCGCTTCAAGGACTACATCGCCATGCCGAAGTTCAACCGCTACCGATCGCTGCACACGACCGTGATCGGTCCGGAGGGACGTCCGCTCGAGATTCAGGTCCGCACGCGCGAGATGCACGAGACGGCCGAGTTCGGGATCGCTGCTCACTGGCGCTACAAGGGCGGGCGCCACCCGAGGACCGACGAGGCCTGGGAGAGCTGGGTGCGCCAGTTGATGGAGGCGCAGCCCGAGACGATCGACGAGCCGGGCGAGTACAAGCGCGCGTTCCTGACGGACCTCGTCGACGACGAGGTCTACGTCTTCACGCCGAAGGGCGAGGTGAAGACCCTGCCTTCGGGCGCGACTCCGATCGACTTCGCGTATGCCGTGCATACGGACGTCGGGCATCGCACGGTCGGCGCCAAGATCAACGGCCGCATCGTCCCGCTGCACTACAGGCTGAAGAACGGCGACTTCGTCGAGATCCTGACCTCGAAGGCCGGCCGCGGCCCGTCGCGAGACTGGATCTCGCTGGCGGCCTCCTCGCGCGCGCGTAACAAGATCCGGCAGTGGTTTTCTCGCGAGACGCGCGAGGATCAGGAGCAGAAGGGCCGCGACTCGCTGGAGCAATCGCTGAAGGCGGCAAAGCTTCCTTACCGCAAGCTCGTCGGGTCGGCCGTGCTCGCGGAGGTCATCCGCGACATGAACTTCAAGAAGGCCGAGGACTTCTACCTCGCGCTCGGCTCCGGCAAGATCGGCCCGCAGCAGGTGGTCAACAAGGTCCTGCAGCGGCTGAAGACGGAGCAGGTGGCCGAGGAGGAAGCGGTCCCGCTCAAGGCGCCGCGCGCGAAGCATGCCGTCGACAGCGACAACTACGGGATCAACGTCCACGGCGTCGACGAGGTGCTCGTGCGGCTCGCAAAGTGCTGCACGCCGGTGCCGGGAGACGAGATCGTCGGTTACATCTCCCTCGGCAAAGGCATCACGATCCACAGGGGCGACTGTCCGAACGTGAAGGCGCTTGCCCGCCAGCCCGAGCGCTTCACACCCGTGAGCTGGGACGGCGGCGCAACGCAGAGCTTCCGCGTCCAGATCGCCGTCGAATC
>DASVEU010000098.1:0-5257 GCA_036380395.1 Gaiellaceae bacterium | reverse complement strand
GCCGACCCCTGCCGCGCGCCGGCGTCGCGGCGTCGCACCGGCGTGCTGCTGGGATCGAGCGCCGCCCTTCGCGGCCCGTCCGCGACGCTACCCGTTCCGTGGGTCGAGACCGCGGTAGGCGCGCTTGTCGACGCCGGCATCGGTCCAGTCGAGATCCACTGCCTCCACGTCCCCAACGCGGCCAACGGCTGGGTGAAGGCGAGCACGCTCCAGGCTGTTCGCGCCGGGCTCCAGCTCGCGCCGCCGATGGCCCGCGTTGTGTGCGGCGACCTCAACACCCCGCGCCGCGAGCTCGAGGGCGGCGAGGTGGTCTCCTTCGCGAGAGACTCACGCGGGCGACTGCGGCGCGAACGCGGACTCGAGTGGGACGAGGCCGAGCTTGGCGTCGTTCCAGGGTTGCGAGACCTCGGCTACCAGGACGCGTATCGCTCCCTTCACGGCTACGGATCGCGCGAGCCGAGCTGGACGTGGCAGCGCATCTCGGGGCATGGAGGCGGCTGGCGCCTCGATCACCTGTTCAGCTCGGCCGAGTTGCGGCCAGCGGCCTGTATCTACCACCACGCCTGGCGCGATGCGGGCCTGAGCGACCACTCGGCGCTCGAGGCCGACATCGTCCGAATGCCATGAGCGGCCCGTCAGGCCTTGGCCTTGCGTCGGCTCGACGATCGGCTGGTTCGACTCGACGTCTTGCTTCGGCCGGCGCCGGACTTCGAGCCCCCGGAGGTTTTCGCGCCCGTTGCGCCCCCAGCCGTCACGCGGGCCGCCGGCCCGTTGATCTCTGAGACAGGAATCTCGTCGTGAGCCACGTCCACGGACAGCTTCGGCAGCAGCCCGGCGAGGAACTTCTGCATGCTCACCTCCTGGCGCAGGATGTCACGCGCGAGCTTGGCCGTCTGCTTGTCGCCGGCCGCGGTGGCGAGCGAGTCGATCACGGTGTAGGTCGCGATCTCGTGCGCCTCCTGCTGGTACTCGACGCGAGCGTTGTGAAGCATCTTCTCCTGCTCACCCGATCCGCGCACCGTGTGCATCGGCCCCTGGGCCGCGGCCTTCGCCTTTCCGACCATCTCGGAGACGCCCTCGGCGGCGCGGCTCAGGCCCTCGGGGCCGGGCAGTGAGACAGTCTCCGGGTTGCCGCCAAGCTGCTTGATTCGCGTCGACACCTGGGTCGCGTGCGCCTTGGTCTCCTTGAGGTGAGCCTTTAGACGCTTCGCGTAGTCGTCGCGGGTCGTCACCCGGATGTGCGCGTCGAGCGCAGACTCGAGCTGCTTCTCTTTCGTGTACGCCTCGTTGAGGAGCTCGACGAGCTTCGCATCGCGGTGGGGGGTCTCGGTCATGGCGGTCTTCCTTCCTCTCGGTCGAATCCGTTCGCGAGGCTGCTACCCGAAAATGGCCGGTCGAACGACCGTCTTGGGAAAACCCCCGCAAATGGGTTCATGCGGCCTTCGACGGGTACAGCGACGCGGCGACTAGCGGTGTTGCTCGATCAGGAGGCCTGCCATTGATCGGGCTCGCTGTGCCGCCTCGGCGTCCCCCTCCGCGGCGGAGACGATCGAGCCCTTCATGAGAATGTGCATCGAGCGCGCGAAGGACTCTGGGTCGCGCAGTGCGGCCTCCTCTGCGAGACGACCGACGACCGAGCGGATGCTCGCGAGATGCCGGACGCTCGCCTGACCGGCGGGGTGCGCGGGGCCCATCTCGAGCAGCACGTTGATGAATGAGCAGGCTTCGAAGTCGTCGCGGTGGAACCATTCGTCGAACAGTTCGAAGATCGCGAGTAGCTGCTCCTCCGGTGTGGTGCCGCGTCGCCTCGCCTCTGCCTCGACCCACGCCAGCGTCCAGCGCTCCTCGCGGCGCTCGAGGAACGCGATCACAAGCTCGTCCTTGGACGGGAAGTGGCGATACAGGGTTGCCTTCGCCACTCCGGCTTGCGCGATCACCTCGTCTATGCCCACGTCGCGGATCGCACGCCGGGAGAAGAGTTCGTAGGCGGTGTCGAGGATGCGCTCACGCGCATCCGGCTTCGACTGCGGGAGGGCTTCCACCGCGGGCATGCCTGGAGCTTAACACTAGACAGACCGGTCTGTCTTTGCTATAAAACGCAGTTCGCTCCGGCAGTAGTGGTGTCGGAGAGCAGCATGAGGCTGCTGGGAAAGCGCGACGATGGGCACACAGAGCCGCTCGAAGCGACGTCCTCGGGTTTTGAAGGGACGTCGCGCGGCACCCGGTCGAATGGGTCGCGACTCGGACCTTGCGTCAACAGAAACCGACGGAGGTTCATGATGTGTGCAGTCGCCCTCGCACCGCCGAGGCTGTCCCAGACCACTCACCCCGAAGGCGGCGACCGCGTTGCCGCGCGGGAGCTAGAGCGAGAGCTCCTGCTCCGCTACCACGAGTTCGGAGACCTCGCCGCACGCGAGGAGCTCGTTGAGCGCCTCCTGCCGCTGGCGCGCGACCTGGCGCTGCGCTACACGTACGCCGACGAGCCCTTCGACGATCTGCTCCAGGTCGCGAGCGTCGGCCTGATCAAGGCAATCGACCGCTTCGAGCCGGGGCGCGGCACGAAGTTCACGAGCTACGCCGCGCCCACCATCCTCGGCGAGCTGAAGCGCCACTTCCGCGACAAGGGCTGGTCCCTGCACGTGCCGCGCGACCTCCAGGAGCGCTCGCTCGCGGTGAGCCGCGCGACGGAGGTGCTATCGAAGGAGCTCGGCCGCTCGCCTAATGTGCGCGAGGTGGCGGGCCACATCGGCTGCTCCGTCGAGCAGGTGCTGGAGGCGCAGGAGGCCGCGGCGAGCTACGAGGCCGCGTCACTCGACGCGCCGATCGCACGTGACGACGACGAGTCGGCGGCGCTCGTGGACCTGCTCGGAAGCGAGGACACGGCCTACGAGCTCGTCGAGGACCGCGAGGCGATCGCACGGACCTGGAAGGAGTTGCCGGACGAGGAGCGCTCGGTCCTCGAACTGCGCTTCATGCACGACCTCAACCAGCGCGAGATCGGCGAGCGGATCGGCTACTCGCAAATGCACGTCTCGCGGCTCCTTCGGCGGGCGCTGACGCGTCTCGAGACAGCCGCGACGGCAGCGTAACCACTGACACCGTCCTGACTCGAGCCCGACCGGGGTAGCGCTGAGCCTGTTTGCGTCGCCCTGCCACGGGCACAGGAGTGGGGCGGGGCCGGTACCGGAGCCAAGGCGACGACCGCCCCCGAGGACTCGACAAGAAGCACTGACGGAGCGGGCGCCAGACGCGCTCGCCCTTGGGGCTTCGAGACACCAATCAACCTCAATAAGGAGCCACACATGGCCACCACTGGTGCCACTGGCAGCACCCGCGTCGACACGCCGCGGACGAACGGAATCCGCGGCCGGATCGCGGAGCGCAACCACGAGACCAAGGCAGCCATCAAGACCACGGAGTTCTGGGCCATGCTCGGACTCGTCGTGACGATTCTCGTCAGCGCTGCATTGATCAACGGCGGCGACAACGGGACGGACGAGTTCATCGCCAAGCAGGCTTGGCTCTACGTCTCGATTCTGGGCGGGGCCTACTTCATCTCCCGGGGCCTCGCGAAGTCGGGCAGCTACGAGCCCGACTCCGACTACAACCCGGTTGATCTCGCCGAGCGTAAGCGCAACAGCGACAACGATCGCTAGACCGACCTAGTGGAGCAAGCCGGGCGGCCTCGAGCCGCCCGGCGCTCTGCCTCCTCGACCTACGCCGGCCACTCGCAGCCTGCGCGGGCCCGCTGGCAACTACCCCCCACTGAGAGTGAATTTTCGTGACTAAGAAGCAAGAGCAGAAGATCGTGCAGTACTTGAACGAGGCCCATGGTGCGGAGCTGGCGCTCGTGCGCCAACTCCAAGCGCAGATCGCGATGACCCCCAAGGGTCAGTACCGCGACGGGCTGGATACCCACCTCCAGGAGACGCGGCGGCACGCCGAGCGTCTCGAGGGCCGGCTGGCCGAGCTGGGGCAGGGGAGCAACCCGCTTCAGGTCGGACTCGGTGCCCTGGAGAGCCTCGTTGGGCAGGCCCTGGCGTTGACCAAGACCCCGTTCGATCTGGTTCGCGGAACCGGTGGCGAGGAGAAGGTGCTCAAGAACGCCAAGGACTCGTGCGCGGCCGAGGCGCTCGAGATCGCCACCTACACCGCCCTGGCCCGGCTCGCACGCACCGCCGGAGACGCCAAGACCGAGCGTCTGGCCGATTCCGTTCTCCGGGACGAGCAGCGGATGCTCGACCGGCTTCTGAAGGAGATCCCGCGATTGACCGATGCCGTGGCTCGGGCCGAGTTCGACGGAGCCGGCTCCTATGACGTGACCGAGACGGGCGCCGCCGACACGCTGCGCGAGGTGGGCGGCACGGCCAAGCGCACCACTCGCAAGGGGGCGGGACAAGCGAAGCGCACTGCCCGCCAGGCCCGCAAGGTCCCGGGCGTCGCACGCGCCGAGGGCACGGTCAAGGGCGCGGTGGCGTCCCAGTCCGACCTGGCGATCGCGAACTACGACTCGCTCAGCGCGAGCGAGGTTCAGGACAAGCTCTCCGAGCTCTCCCAGGTCGATCTGGCCAAGGTCGACGCCTACGAGCGCAAGAACCAGAACCGCTCCACCATCACCAGCCGAATCGACTCGCTGCAGGCGTCCGAGCCCTGGCCCGGCTACGACGAGCTAGGCGTGGAGGAAGTCCGTGCCGTGCTCTCCGAGGGCGACGACACCCGCATCAAGGCCGTGCGCGACTACGAGCGCAAGCACAAGAACCGCGCCGGCGTGCTCCAGGCCACCGAGCGGGAGCTCAGCAACGCCTAAGAACCGTTTCGAGCCAAGGGAGGGGGCCATGCGCGGGCCCCCTCCCTCAGCCGCTCATGGCCTCTGCCGCCCGCTTCTCCATCTCGTCAGGCGGCACGTCCTCGACGTGGGTCGCGACGCTCCAGCGGTGCCCGAAGGGGTCCTCGAATTGACCGGTGCGGTCCCCGTAGAACTGGTCCTCCATCGGACGCAAGGCGGTGGCGCCCGCTGCCACGGCGGCATCGAAGACTGCGTCCGCGTCCTCGACGTAGATCATGATCATCACCGGCGTGCCGCCCACGGCCTTCGGCCCGAGTACGCCCATCTCGGGGAACTCGTCAGCAAGCATGATGAGCGAGTCGCCGAGCTCGAGCTCGGCGTGGCCGATCTTGCCGTCGGGCCCTGGCATGTGCATCCGCTCCGTGGCACCCAGAACGTTCGTATAGAACTCGATCGCGGCCTTCGCGCCGT
>DASVEU010000097.1:0-7219 GCA_036380395.1 Gaiellaceae bacterium | reverse complement strand
TCAGCACTCCCTCCGGAATGCCGGCCTCGTCCAGCGCGGCGGCAAGGTGCAGTCCGGTGAGCGGCGCCTCCTGCGCCAGCTTCAGCACGACGGTGTTCCCGTAGACGAGCGCAGGAGCCATCTTCCAGGCGGGAATCGCCGCCGGGAAGTTCCAGGGCGTGATCAGTCCGACGACGCCGAGCGGCCGCCGTAGGGTGTAGAGGGTCGAGCCGGTCGCGGACTGCTCGTAGAGCTCGCCTTTCGGGCGTCCCGCCTCGCCGGCGAAGTAGCGGAAGATCGCCGCCGTGCGGGCCGACTCCATGCGCGCTTCGCGCAACGGCTTGCCCATCTCGCGCGTCATGTCCGCAGCCATCTCCTCGACGCGAACTTCGATCGCGTTGGCCGCGCGCATCAGCACCGCGGCGCGCCCCGCAGCCGGCAGTCCCGACCAGCCGGGGAATGCCTTCGCCGCAGCCTCGACCGCCGCGGCTACGTCCTCCTCGCCGGACGCGGGGAACTCGCCGACGACCTCGGCCGGGTTGGCGGGATTGCGCTTCTCGTACGTTCGGCCGCTGCGCGCCGGCGTCCATTCGCCGCCGACGTAGTTGGCGAGCTCGGGCCGCGCGGGCGCCTCCAGGACGCTATCGGACATGGGTCTTGCTCCTTTCGGAGGGAAGAAGGTCGGCTGCCGCGCCGACCGGATTGACGAGCGTGCCGATTCCCGGGATCCGGATCTCGACTTGCTGGCCCGGCACAAGCGTCACGTCGTCGGGCGGCACGAGACCGGTACCGGTCAGCAGAACGCTGCCTGCAGGGACGGGATTCTCGCGCACCACCCACGCGGCAAGCTCCTCGAACGTGCGGCGCATTCTGGCGGTCGAGGTCTGCGCTTCGTACACGACGTCGCCGGCGGGCCCGATGATCCGCAATTTGATTTCGAACGGCTGCGACCAATCCTCAGGGGGAACGATCGCCGGGCCGAGCGCGCAGGCGGCCGCGAAGAGCTTGGCCTGAGGAAGATAGAGAGGGTTGGCGGCTTCTACGTCCCGTGCGGTCACGTCGTTGCCGATCGTTGCCCCGAGCAACTCGCCCTCCGAGTCAAGGACGAGTGCGAGCTCCGGTTCCGGCACTGTCCACTGGGCGTCGGAGCGGACGCCGATCGCCGCCCCGGGGCCGACGGTGCGACGGCCGGCCGCATCCTTCAGGAACAACTCTGGACGCTCGGCGTCGTAGACGAGGTTGTAGACGTCGCGCGCCTCCACCTGGCTCTCGTCGACGCGAGCATCGCGGCTCCGCTCGTACGTCACGCCGGCGGCCCATGTCTCGGGCGGCACGAGCGGGGCAAGCAGCTGAAACGGCGGCGGTAGCTCGAGCGTCTCGGCGTCGAGCGCCTCGGTCGTCCGTCCGCTCACAGCGCGCGCACCGCGCAACACGGCGAGCAGGTCGTCGCTCTCGAGCTCGGCTACGGTCGTCGGCGCGTCCGGTGCCACCAGCCCGAGGCGCGCGTCCGTGCCCGGCTCTCTGAAGCGGACGATCCGAATCAATAGACCGCTCGCCCGCCGGAGATGTCGAAGCAGGCCCCAGTCGCGAAGCTCAGATTCTCGCTGGCGAGATAGGCGATCAAGTGGGCAACCTCTTCCGGCTTGCCGACCCTCCCGAGCGGGATCTTCTGCAGCATGTAGCCGATGTGCTCCTCGCTCAGCTGACCGAGAATCGGTGTGTCGATGACGGCCGGCGCGATGCAGTTCACGAGCACGCCGGAACCGGCGACCTCCTTGCCGATCGACTTGGTCATGCCGATCACTGCGGCCTTGCTCGCCGAGTAGGCTGAGGCGTTCGGATTGCCTTCCTTGCCTGCGATCGAGGCGACGTTGACTACGCGCCCGTATTGTCGCTCGATCATCTTGCGCACGGCCGCGCGGTTGCAGAAGAACGTGCCGTCGCAGTTGATCGCGAAGACGCGCCGCCATTCCTCGTCCGGCATGTCGACGGCGCGAACCGAGTCGCCGCCGACTCCCGCCGAGCAGACGAGGATGTCGAGCCCGCCGAGCTCGGAGTCGACTCGAGCGACGGCGGCCTCGGCATCCTCCGATCTCGTCACGTCGCCGCGAATCGGGAGGACGTCCTCGTGAAGTCCGTTGGGATCGACGTCGAGCACGGCCACCCGTGCGCCGCTCGTGCGCAGCAACTCGACGGTCGCTGCGCCGATCCCGCTGGCGCCTCCTGTGACGAGGGCCACGCGGCCGCCGAAGTCGTATGCGTTCACACGCAGTCTTATATCGCGGGGCGAACGGAGTGCGGGCTCGGACTAAGCTTGGCCGGTGGCTTTCGATCCGATCGCGGACTACCCGCTCGGGACCCAAAGGCCCGACCTGATCCGTACGCCCGGCGGGCTCGGGCTCGAAGAGCTCACGCTTGACGCGCTTCGCTCCGGCCGGCTGGACGCTTCGGAGATGCGGGCTACAGCCGAGACGCTCGAGCTTCAAGCACAGGTGGCCCTCGCGGCCGGGCGCCCACAGCTTGCGGCCAACCTCGAGCGGGCAGCCGAGCTGACGGGCGTGCCCGACGAGGTGATCCTCGAGGTCTACACCGCTCTGCGCCCGCATCGTTCGACCGCCGACGAGCTCGAGAGGTGGGCCGACCGGCTCGAAGGAGAGTTCCAGGCGACGATGACCGCCGCCTTCGTCCGGGAAGCGGGGGCGGTCTACGCCAAGCGAAATCTCCTCCTTCCTGATGAGCCCACGGTCTAGACGGTTCGTCGAGCGCGAGCGTCGCGAGCTGCGGCGTGAGGTTCTGATCACGCCGGATCCCGAGCTCGGGCTTGTCGCCATGAACGGTCCGAACGACCCGGAGCCCGGTCTGAAGATCGAGCAAGGGCGAGTCGTGTGGCTCGACGGACGGGGTGAAGAGGAGTTCGACGCCATCGACCACTTCATCGCGAGCCACGGTCTCGATCTCGAAGGGGCGGCCGAGGCGATGGCCCTTGATGAAGCCGAGCTTGCCCGCCGACTCGTCGATGTGGACGTACCGCGCGAGGAGCTCGTCCGGCTTGCACGTGGGCTGACGCCTGCGCGACTTGCGCGCGTGGTCTCCTTGCTCGATCCCGTCGAGATGATGTTCGCCCTGAAGAAGCTGCGCGCCCGCCGTGCTCCGGCGAACCAGGCGCACGTCACCAACCTGAAGGAGAACCCGGCGCTGCTCGCGGCAGACGCGGCGGAGGCGGCGGCGCGTGGCTTCGCCGAGATCGAGACCACCGTCGGCGTCTCGCGCTATGCACCGCTGAACGCCATGGCGATTCTCGTCGGCTCCCAGACGGGGAGACCGGGCGTGCTGACGCAGTGCGCGATCGAAGAGCGACGGTCGCTGCAGCTGGCGATCCAGGGAATCACCACGTACGCGGAAACACTTTCGGTCTACGGCACGGAGCCGGTGTTCGTGGACGGCGATGACACGCCCTGGTCGAAGGGCTTTCTCGCCTCGGCCTACGCGTCGCGCGGGATCAAGGTGCGCTTCACGTCCGGTGGTGGTTCCGAAGCGCTGATGGGCCATGCGGGCGGGTGCTCCATGCTCTACCTCGAAGCGCGTTGCCTGTCGCTCGCGCGGGCAGCCGGCTCCCAGGGCGTCCAGAACGGGGCGATCTCGTGCGTTGCGCTCGTGATGAGCGTTCCCGCAGGGTCGCGCGAGATTCTCGCCGAGAATCTGCTCGCCGCCTGGCTCGACCTCGAGGTCGCATCCGGCAACGACGCGATCGCCTCGCACTCTCCGACCCGGCGCACGGCCAAGTTGATGGGGCAGTTCCTTCCTGGAACCGACTTCGTCACGTCGGGTTGGAGCGTGATGCCGCGCTACGACAACATGTTCGGGGGCGGCAACTATGACGCCGACGACATCGACGAGTGGCTGACGATCCAGCGCGACTGGCAGGTGGACGGCGGCATCGAGCCGCTTAGCGAGGACGAAGCGATCAGCGTGCGCGAGCGTGCGGCGCGCGCGATCCAGGCCGTCTTCGCCGCCTTCGACTTTCCTGTGATCACCGATGCTGAAGTCGAAGCCGCGACCTATGCGCTTGACAGCCGCGACCTACCTGATCGCGATCGTGCTGCCGATGTTGCCGCGGCCGATCGGGTGCTGGCGGAGGGAATCAGCGGCATCGATGTTGCGCGCGGGCTCGACCGGCATGGATTCACCGGCGTAGCGGAGGCGATCCTCGGCATGCAGCGCCAGCGCGTCTCGGGCGACTATCTGCAGACCTCGGCGATTATCGACTCGACGGGTGCGGTCAGCGCGGCGGTCAACGATCCGAACCGCTACTCGGGCCCTGGCACCGGCTACACCCTGGACGGCGAGAGGTGGGAACGCCTGCAGCACCTCCCGCACGAGCTCGATGCACGCACGTTGGACGAGGCGACGGACTCGCAGCGGGCCGTAGTCGTCGAGAAGCATGTTGCGATAGGAGGCAACGAACCGGACGACGTCGTGATCGCGCTCGGGCCGGCGTTCGCCGACGGATTGCGGACGACGATCGGCGGCCTGGCTCATCAGGATGTGCTCGAGGCGCTGATTCAGGGAGTGCAAGACGCAGGCGCCGCGCCGCGCCTCGTCCGCGTGCGGCGCGCATCGGATGTGGCCTTCATCGGTCACGACGGCGCCGCCCTGGCCGGCTCCGGCGTCGCGATCGGGATCCAGTCGAAGGGGACGACGGTCATCCACCGGGCCGATCTCCAACCGCTCGACAACCTCGAGCTCTTCGGCATGGCGCCGTCGCTCACGCTCGACTCCTATCGCGCAATCGGCCGCAACGCCGGTGGCTACGCGCTGAAGCAGCGCGTCGGACCGGTGCCGACGGTGATGGACAACTTCGCGCGCGCGAAGTTGATCGTCCAGACGACTCTGTTACACGCTCGCGAGACGGCAGCTATCACGCCAGGCGCGCCCGCCATCGAGTTGGAGCTCGTAGCCAGAGAAGGCACGTCCCGAACGGCAAGGGTCTGACCCCAGCCTCTTGTGCCGTGCCTGATGGCGGCACGTCCCGAACGGCAAGGGTCTGACCCCAGCTCTTCGGATCAGGGTGGAGTCTTCTCTGCCGGCCAGGGCACGCCGCCGACGCCCCAGTTCTTCGGCGAGTGTCCTTCGACGACGACCCACGTGTGCTCGCGTAGGCCTTCGGTCGTCGCGTCGCAGAGCGCATCCGTGAGTCCGGCGATCAGCTTGCGGCTCGTCTCCTCGTCCATGCGGAAATCGAAGAGCTTGACCTCGATCAGCGGCATGGTTCTAGCCCGCGGGCTTGCCCGCGATGCCCCAGTGCTTCGGCTGGACGCCCTGAATGACGACGTGGATGTGCTCCTTCGCCGCACCGCTCGACTCGTGGAGCGCGTCGGTGAGCGCCTCGATCATCTTCGGCACGGATTCGTCGGTCACGCGGTGGTCGTAGAGCTTGACTTCGATCATCGGCATTGCCTGCTCCTTTCCTACGTGTAGATCAGCGCTCGACGTGACCGCTGCCGCCGTCGGGGCCAAGGACGAGATCACGGTCCCGATCGGGGACATGGTCGAGCGGCACTGGTGCGAGTGCTTCGAAGAACGTCAGTCCCTTCTCCGAAGACACGCTGTGCCGGACACCGCGGTTGATCACGACGACGTCGCCCGCTTTGACGTCACGGGTCTCGCCCGCAACGGTCACGGTCGCCTCGCCGTCCACGATGGCCATCACTTGCTCGGTGTGCTCGTGAGCGTGATCCGGCACCTGCTTCCCCGGCTCGTACGTGACCCGGCAGAGCAGGATCTGCTCCCCGCCGATCGCATGCAACGTCACGCCGTCGACGAACTGCCAAGCCGCGACGCCGTTCCAGGTTCGAAACGGCATCGCGGTATCAGCCATCTGTCTCGAAGAAGCCCTTGCCGCCGTCGGAGCTCACCGTCCGGATCGAAACCGGGTCGTCGAAGATCACGCGCTTGCCGTCGCGCCGTGGCTCCTTCTCTCCGTCGAGCGCGCGCAGAACCCGTTCCGGCGTCGCAGGCAGCTGGGTCACCCAGGCGCCGACGGCGTCGTAGATAGCGGACACGATTGCCGGAGGCTGCGCGTTGTTCGCCATCTCGCCGATCGCCTTCGCGCCGAACGGCCCGTCCTCGGACGGGTTCTCGATGATCAGGTTGTCGACGTCGGGCAGGTCCTCGAGTCCCGGGGCGAGGTAGGCGCCGAACTCGCCGCCCCGGTGATCAGTCTCCGGATAGTACGGGTACGCCTCTTCCAGCAACCCCAGCCCGAGTCCCATCATCGCGCCGCCTTCGATCTGGCCCTCGACGAGCGTCGGATTGATCGCGCGGCCGACGTCGTAGACCTGGATCAACCGCTCGACCGTCACCTCGCCCGTCTCGTCGTCGACCTCCACCTCCGCCACGCAGGCGGCGTAGGAGATCGCGGAATGCGGCTCGATCTCAACGGAGCCGTCGTCGTCGTTGACATCGGCGTACGGCTTCAGCGCCGCACCGGTGCCGGTGATCAGCTCGCCGTAGTTCCAGGTTGCGGCGGCGGCCACTTCTGGGATCCCGATCTTCCGGTCCGGAGCGCCCTTGGCGACGACCTCGCCGTCGACGATGTCGAGATCCCCGGGCGCGATCTCGAGCTCCTTCGAGGCAATGTCGAGGATCCGTTCGCGTGCCTGCTCGGCTGCGAAGCGAACGGCGTTGCCGCCGATGAACGTGCCGCGAGAGGCGAAGCTCCCGGTGCACACGGCAGACGAGTCGGTGTTCGTGTTGTCGTTGGTGACCCAGTCGAAGGGGACGCCGAGCGCGTCGGCGACGATCTGCGTGTGCACCGTCCGCGATCCCTGGCCGATGTCGACCGTCCCGGAAAAGACGTCGACTCGCCCGTCAGGCTTGAGCTTGACCCAGGCCTGGCTCGGGTCGCCGTTCTGATTCATTCCCGTGGGGTACTCGATCGTCGCGATCCCCCGGCCCTTGTGCTTCGCCATTACCGCCCCCCTCCGTTCGACGCGGATTCCGGCCCGCCGAGCTGGGCGACGAGATGCTCCGGGAGCAGGTCGCCGGTGCGACGTTCGTTCGTCATCGACTTGTACTCGTCGGGGAGGTCGTAGCCAACGCGGTCTGCGGCAGCGAGGACGACCGGGACGGTCGACGGATCCTTGAGTACGACTCGATTGGGAGTCGTGTCACCGATCCGGTTCGCATTCTTCAGCCGCAGCTGGAGCGGATCGATCCCGAGCACCTCGGCGATCCGGTT
>DASVEU010000096.1:0-8506 GCA_036380395.1 Gaiellaceae bacterium | reverse complement strand
CGAAGACTCCTCCGAGCTCCCGGATGGCGTTGTTCGCCCCGGACGCCTGCCCTTGCTCCTCGGGCTTCACCGCCGAGAGCACGACGTTCGCGACGGGCGCCCAGAACATCGCCATGCCGATACCCGAGATTGCGAACGGCGCGACCAACTGCCAGTAGGGCGTGGTAGGCGTCGAGATAGCCGCGATCGTCCCGAGCCCTGCCGCCTGCAAAGTCAGGCCCACGCCCATGAGCCGGTGCCCGCCGATCCGGTCGGACAGAGCCCCGGCGACCGGCGCCACGAAGAGCGGCATGATCGTCCACGGCAGGATGCGAACGCCGCTCCCGAGCGGGCTGTAGCCCTGGATGATTTGAAAGAACTGGCTCAGCAAGAAGATCGAGCCGAACATGCCGAAGAACATGAACAGCGACGCGACGTTCGCGAGCGCGAAGACGCGATTCTTGAAGAAGCGCATCGGGAGCATCGGCTCCTCGACACGGAGCTCCCAGAGGATGAACAGCGCGAGCACGATCGCACCGGCAATCAGTGAGGCGACGATTTCCGCCGATCCCCAACCCTGTCCGTTGCCGCGGACGAGGGCCCACACGATCCCGGTCAGACCGGCGCTGGCGAGCCCAACGCCCGGCAGGTCGAGCTTGGCCGCAGGCCCGTGCGACTCGTCGAGACGCCTCAGTGCGAGCGGAATCAGAACGATGCCGATCGGAACGTTGAGCCAGAAGATCCAGTGCCACGAGATGCCGCTCACGACGGCACCGCCGACGACCGGGCCGAGTGCGACCGCCAGGCCGGCGATGCCGCTCCAGGCGCCGATGAAAGCACCGCGGCGATTGGCAGGCACGCCCGCGCTGAGGATCGTGAGCGTCAGCGGCGTGATGATCGCGCCGCCCACGCCCTGAGCCGCACGCGCCGCGATCAGCGCTCCGGCAGAGGGCGCGAGGGCAGCCGCCGCCGACGAGACGGTGAAGATCGCAAGACCGACCACGAACATCCGGCGCCGCCCGAACCGGTCGCCGAGCGCGGCTCCGGTCAGAAGCAGCACCGCGAAGGTGAGCGTGTACGCGTTGACGGTCCATTCGAGGCTCTCGACGGTCGCGTGCAGGTCCTCGCGGATCACCGGCAGCGCGGTCGTGACCACGAGGTTGTCGAGGGTGGCCATGAACACCGCCACCGAGGTGATTGCGAAAGTCCACATCGTTCGAGTCTTGGCGCTCATGGATTCCTCCTTCGGCTCTCATGCTTGTGAGTGATCACTTACTTCAAGGTGAAAAAAATGACTAGACGTCCTGGCGGCAGCCCTCGATGAGGCGCTGCGCCCACCCCTCCTCGGCGCCGAGTAGGTCCAGCGAGGCGACGACGTTCAGGAGCATCCCCTTCGCGAAGAAATGGGACACGCGGTCCGAGGGCTCGCCCGAAACGCGTTCCACGTACTCGACGAGCTCGCCGTAGCCCTTCCGCACGACGTCGCGGATCTGCTGATCGTCCGACGCCGCATAGGCCTGCATCTGCGAACGCAGATAGGTCGGATCGCTGGCCAGTCGCTCGACGTACGCCTCGCCGATCGCGTGCAAGGCCTCCTCGCCGTGGAGGCCGGCGGACGCCGCGCGAAACATCTCGAGCGTCCCGCGCAGGCAGAGCTCGACGGTCGCGATGAAAAGCTCCTTCTTCGTGCCGAAGAGGCGGAAGACGTAGGGCTGAGAGATCCCGACGGTCTTCGCGATCGCCTCCGTCGAACCCCCGACCAGCCCCCGGGCGGCGAACTCGACCAGGGCCGCTTCGAGGATCTGCTCGCGCCGTTCCTCGGCGCTCTTTCGCTCTGCAACTGCCATCGCGAGGATGTTAGCTACTAGTCACTAACTTGTCAAATCACTTCCGCAGCAGGGCCATTCCACGGGCGAGGCGGACTGGATCGCGCCCCTCCTGTACGGCGAATTGGCCGAATGCCTGGGTCGAGTTCACGTCGTCCGAAATCAGTACGCCGCCGGGCCGCAAAGCGGGCCAAGCGGCATTGAACTCGAACCACATGCAGTCGAACGAGTGCTCGCTGTCGTGCATGAAGACGTCCACCGTTCCCAGCTGTTCGAGCAGCGGCGGCAGCTCCTCCTGGCTGCGGCCGAAAATCAGCGTCCAGCGTTCCTTCAAAGCCTGTGGGATCAGCCAGCCCGGCTCGGAGCCGGGCGGGATGCCCGCACGGCCTTCGCCCTCGTAGAACGTTCCCGGCTCGTAGTCGCGGCCGACCTCGCGGGGCAGATCGATCGAGTGGAGGTGGCCTGCCTCGTTCGCTTGCAGCGCCAGTAGCGAGAAGGCGGTCGAGAAACCGTTCGCCACCCCGGTCTCGACCACCACGTCCGGCCGGACCGTCCGTAGGACCGCGTAGAGGTAGACGCCCTCCGTGTAGCCGATCGCGCCGAGCGAATGGCCGGCGCCCGCTGCGACGACCGCTTCGTGATGCTCCCGCCCTTTCTCGAGCAGGTGCTCCATCAGCCCGCTGTCACGCACCTCCCGCTCGTACCCGACGAGCGCGTGGCGGCCGCCAAGAAAACGCGCCACACCGTCGCGGATGCGGCGGCGTTCGAGGGCAGGACCTGGATGACGCAGATCGCGCGCGGTCCGATAGAGACGTCGTTTCAACCCGGCGGACAAGGCCGCGGATCGTATCGTTGGGCTTCTGACGGCCCGGGTCCTCCACCTTCCCGTGAACCTCGCCGGCACCGGCTGGGCCCACGTGAACGCCCTGCGGCGCAAGGGCGTGGACGCAAGACTGCTCGTCTTCTGGCCGCAGAAGTGGCGGCCGGAGGAGTACGACATCAACCTCGACCTGCCGCGGTCGGGCCTTCTCCGCCAGCAGGCCGTGCAGTGGCGCGCCCTCGCTCGCTATCTCCCGCAGGCGGACATCTTCCACTTCTACTTCGGGAAGACGCTCGTCCCGAAGTCGCTGAACCTGCCGATCCTGCGCGCGGCGCGGAAGAAGTCGGTGATGCAGTTCCTCGGCGACGACATCCGCGGCAAAACCTTGCACGAGCTCGAGTACCGCAAGAAGTTCGACGCCTGGATCGTCGGTTCGTACGCCGCGACGCGCTGGGTTCCGGACGCGACAGCGGTCATCCCGCCGGGGCTCGACCTGCGCGATTACGAGCCTGTACCGCCGGTCGAACGTGAGCGGCCACTCGTCGTGCATGCGCCCTCGGATCTCGAGAAGAAAGGAACGCGGCACGTGATCGCCGCGTGCGCGCAGCTGCCGGTCGACCTCGACGTCGTGCACGGCGTGCCACACCAGGAGGCGGTGGAACGGTTCAAGCGCGCAGACATCGTCGTCGACCAGATGCACTACCTGTGGCACGGCGTGTTCGCGATCGAGTCGATGGCGTACGGCAAGCCCGTCGTCACGCACCTCGATCCCACGGCCGTTGCCCAGACCGAAGAGGCCTTCGGCCTGAAGGTGCCGATCGTCTCCGCGACGAAGGACGATCTCGTGGACCAGCTTCGCCCGCTCGTTGACTCCTTCGAGCTACGCAAGCGGCTCGGAGAGGAAGGTCGCGCTTACGTGAAACGGGTGCACGACCTCGACAAGGTGGCCGACCGGCTCATCGAAATTTACGCCTCCATACTTTGAGCATGCTTGCGCGGCTCAGGGAGCTCCTGCGTCACTCGGCGATCTACGGGCTCGGCTCGATCGTCGCGCGCGTGCTCGGCGTGCTGCTGCTGCCGCTGTACACGCGCTACCTGTCGCCGAGCGACTACGGGTTGATCGAGACACTCGTGGCACTGTCGGCTGTGCTGACGGCTCTCGTCGCACAGGGGATGAAGAGCGCGTTCTTCCGGTTCTACTTCGACTCCGCCGAGCCGGCGCATCGACACCTCGTCGTGCGCACAGCGTTCTGGTATGTGCTGGCCGCGTCCACCGCTGTGACGGCCGCAGGGATTGCGCTTGCGGCGCAGGTCTCGTGGCTCCTCTTCGGCACGCATGGCCACCGTGATCTCGTCATCGCGGCGTTCATCGGCCTGTGGGCCGCGCTGAACTACGAGCAGATGACATCCCTCTTCCGCGTCGAGCAGCGCTCGACGGCTTACGTCGCGGCAACGCTCGCGAATGTCGCGATCACGATCACCGCCACCGTCCTGCTCGTCGTCGTCTTCGACAAGGGGCCCCTTGGCGTGCTGGTCGGAAACTTCACCGGGACGCTGATCGCGTACGCGGCGCTCCTGCTCTACAGCAGGCATGCCCTCGGCCTGCAGTTCGACCGCCCGCTCTACAGGGCGATGAACCGCTTCGGCCTGCCGCTCGTCCCCTCGGCCGTCGCGCTCTGGCTGACCAACTTCAGCGACCGCTTCTTCCTGATCAAGCTCGCGGACGCGCACGAGGTCGGCCTCTACTCGATCGGCGTGCGCATTGCGTCGGCGATCGTCCTGCTCCTCACTGCATTCAGGATGGCCTGGCCGGCGTTCGCGTACTCGATCGAGGACGACCGCGAGGCGCAGCGCACGTACAGCTTCGTGCTGACGTACGTCGTCTTCGTCTGTTGTTGGCTGGCGCTCGCGCTCGGACTGCTGGCGCCGTGGATCGTGAAGCTGATCACGACGAAGCCGTTCTATCCGGCACAGAACGTGGTCGCACCCCTCGCGTTCGGCGTCGCCGCGTTCGGCGCCTACGTCGTGGTTCAGATCGGCACCGGCCGAGCGCGGCAGACGCGTTCGAACTGGGTCGTGACCGGCGCGGCCGCCGCGGTCAACGTCGCGCTGAACCTGGCGCTCATTCCGGCCTACGGACGGATGGGAGCCGCGATCGCAACGGTCGTCGCCTACACGCTTCTCTTCGTCGGCATGGCCTGGCGCGCACAGCGCGTCTTCCCAGTGTCGTACCAGTGGCGGCGTGTCGCGACGCTCGGGCTCGCGGCCGTCGGCCTCACCGTCTTTGGGAAAGTGCTCGACGTCCCGCTCCCGGTCGCGCTTGCGCTCACTGCGGCATTTCCGCTTGTGTTGCTCGTGCTCGGCTTCTACCTACCGGTAGAGCGGCAGCGCCTACGCCGGCTCTTGCCTATTCTGGGACGATGAACATCCTGGCCGCGATCCTCGTCGTCGCCTCGACATCGCTGCACATCACTGTGTGGCCCGATGGAACCGGGCAACCGGCGAAGAAGGTCTACACGCTCAACTGCGCCCCGGTCGGAGGAACGCTGCCGAAACGCGCAGCCGCGTGCACGAAGCTGATGCGAGCCACACGACCGTTTGCCCCGACGCCGCAAGGCATGGCCTGCACGATGATCTACGGCGGCCCCCAGGAGGCGCTGGTCACCGGCCACTTCCGCGGGAAGCTAGTCCGGGCGCGCTTCAGCCGTAAGGACGGTTGCGAGCTCGCCCGCTGGAACCGCGTCCTCTTTCTCTTCCCTGGCGCCTCGGCGAACAGCCGCTGAGAACCTGGGGCTCGAACTCGACGCCGAAGCGATGCTCAAACCGATCCACCAGGGATAGACGCCAAGTAGCATCGCCGCTTCGATGCGCGACATCACCGTCCTCGTCACCGCGTCGGGCGCTCCCGGCACGGCGGCGCTCCTACGGGCGCTGCGCCTGAACGGTGAGCGCGGCGTGCGCATCGTCGGCACCGACATGTCTCCGCAGGCGGTCGGCCGGCACTTCTGCGACCGCTTCTACGTCGTCCCGCCCGGCAAAGATCCGGCGTTCGGCGACGCAATGCTCGACGTCGTGCGGCGCGAGAACGTCGATGCCGTGCTGCCGCAGTCGTCTCACGACCTGCAAGGGCTCGCGGACGCGCGCGAGCGCTTCATGGGCACGACGGTGATGGTGTCGCCGCCGGAGACGATCCGAATCGCGAACGACAAGGCGGAGACCTACGCCCTGCTCGAGCGTCTCGGCCTGCGCGCACCTGCCTGGCGCCGAGTGAGCGGTGGCCGCGCGCTCGCCCTCGCTGCCGAGGAGCTCGGGTACCCCGAGCGCGCGGTCTGTTTCAAGCCGATCTTCAGCTCGGGCTCACGGGGCTTCCGCGTGCTGGACGCGACCGTGGACAGAACGAGACAGCTGATCGACGAACGCCCAGGGAACCTCGCCATGAGGCTCAAGGACGTGATGGAGCTCCTACCGGAAGAGGGCGGGCCGGACCTCCTGCTGATGGAACTGGCACAGGGTCGCGAACGAACAGTGGACGGAATCGCCCGCTCGGGCCAGGTCCTGCTCGGACATGCAAAGACACGCCAATCGATGCGTGCCGGCCTCGCGATGTATTTCGAGACGCTGCAGGATCACTGGCTGATGGAAGTCGCGCAGCGCATCGTCGCCGAGCTCGGGATCGAGTACTTCTTCAACATCCAGCTCGTCGGCGACCACGTGATCGAGATCAATCCGCGCATCTCCACGATCGTGTACCAGGAAGACCTCAACCTGGCGTATCTCGGGATCAAGAGCGCGCTCGGCGAGATCTCACACGAAGAGCTGATGCAGCTGAGCGCACAGGTGCGTCCCACGCGCCGTGCGCTGCGCTACTTCGATCAAGTCGAATGGGACGACGCGAGCTCGGCTGCTGGGACACACCTGCCCCCGCGCTCCCGGACTCCGTCCAGCAGCCTGGAGTAGAGCCGGTCCCAGCCGCCGGAGGTGACCGGGTCGAAGCGGTCCGGGTGCCAGAGGACGGCGAATGCCCCGCCGTACTCGGCGGCCCAGTCGAGGAGTCTCATCAGCTGCGGCTCGGCGCGCTTCGCCGCCAATCCGAGGTAGCGCTCTTCCGCGAGCGTTGCATCCATTGCCGCGAGCGGGATCTCGACGAGGTCGAGTGGCTCGTCCCGCTCGAAGTCCCACGGGTGGAACGGGCGGGCGATGCCGGCGCGGAAGCCGACCGCGTCCGGGAACCCCAGCGTCGTGTCGTAGCGAAGCCCGGCGGCCGCGAGCGGAGCGAGATTTCGGTGTGGATCCACGCGGAGGTAGTGGTAGCGGTGGCCCAGGATCGGGCCCGCGAGCGCCTCCAGCTTGTGCTTCTCCGCAGCGAGGCGGACGGGGTCGTCGGCTGCGGCGTAGCTGCCGTGGAGGCCGACCTCGGCACCGGTGTCGAGCAGCGTCTCGACGAGCCGCGGCCGGAGCCGGCTGTATTCCTCCGGGGCTGCTCCGTCGTGCGGGTCGTGGTGGCTCGCGATTACGTAGAACGACGAGCCGGCCGCGCCGCGGCGACGTTCTTCCGCGACGATCTGCTCGAACCGCCAGTTCGGGTCGGTGCCGCGCGCGAAATGGACGGGCGCCATCACAAGCCCCGTGGTTTCGCGAACAGCGGGCCCGAGGCGGACGTGCCGAACGTTCTGCTTCAGCCGCGCAGCTGCGCCGCGCACGCCGATCCGCGTCCAGCGCCACGGCGTGTCGACGTCGTGGGTCAGAGCGACCGTGAACCGCGGACCGTCGGCGTCGGCGACGCCGAGCTTGCGGCGCAATCGCTCCAGCGGCGGGTCGAGCGGATCGAGACACGACCACTCGGCACGGAAGCGGCCGTGCTCGTCCCTCGGGCCGCCATTCCGCTCCTCGACGCGCGCAAGGTGGAAGAAGCCTTCGGCTACGTCGTCGTCGGGACGCTCGCCGCGCTCGACTCGCTCCCACGCATCGGCGTCGTACGGCAGATCGTCACCGAAGCCGACATCGGTCGCGCCGATGGAATCCAGGACCCAGCGCGCACGACGCTCGATCGCCGCTGGAATCACCGAAGCGCGCTCCGCACAACCCGCGCCAGGTGGACGGCGGCGGGCTTCGGGTCGTCCCGCGCGAAGACGGCGTCGACGTACGGCGGACGCTGGAGCGCCGGGCGTTCGCCCGGGAGCAGCGTGATCGCCCAGCGCTTGCCTTCGCCGTTCATAGTCGCGGCGGGCGGCGGCTCGCCGACGAGGTCCGCGTAGGCGATGCGCGGCAAGTCGATGCCGCAGGCCGCAGCGAGACCGTGCCATTGCCACAGGCGTGCGTTGATCTCCATCAGCTTGAACTTTCCGTCACGCGGATCGCGCTTGAACTCGACCTGGCTCAGCCCGAAGTAGCCGAACCCTTCGAGCAGCCGCAGTGCCGAGTCGACGGCGTCCTGCACCCAGACCGCCTCGCCGACGCGGCAGGTGCCGATGCCGGGCGGCGTCTGTCGCAGCTTGCGACCGGAGAAGATCCCGAGCGGCCGCCCGTCGCGCGTGAGGTAGCTGCCGATCGTGTAGAGCGTGTCGTCGCCGCCGGGAACGAGCTCCTGGACCATCGGCGCGAACTCCTCTGCGCGCGTGTAGGCGTCCTCGACCTCGTCGAGGGTCTCACAACGGAAGGCCTGGCGGCGAAAGCGCGACTTGAAGCCGATGGGATGCTCCGGCTTGACGAGCACCGGTAGACCGATCTCCTCTGCAGCTCCGCGCGCGTCCGCGGGTCTGCGCGGATAGCGCGTTCGAGGCACGTCGACTCCGACGGTCGCCGCTTCTTCCAGTTGGGCGCGCTTGCTCTGAACCCGCTCGAGGACGTCCCAGCCCGGGAAAGGAGCGAGCACCTCGAGATC
>DASVEU010000095.1:0-14729 GCA_036380395.1 Gaiellaceae bacterium | reverse complement strand
CTTCTTCGGTGGCTGGCACGGCCCGTACGCACCCCTGGGGCCGCTCTGGTTCCTCCTCAAGGTCTTCATCTTCATCTCGGTCTTCATCTGGATCCGCGCGTCTGTACCGCGGCTCCGATACGACCAGCTGATGCGGTTCGGCTGGAAGATCCTCTTACCCGTGGCGACGATCAACGCAGTGATCACCGCCCTCCTGGTCGTCTGGGTTTCATGAGCCCACAACCCCTCGACAGCGTCAAGGGCTTCGCCGTCACCTTCCGGCAGCTCTTCAAGAAGCCGATCACGCAGCAGTACCCGGAGTACAAGCGGCCGGTCTACCCGCGCTTTCGCGGACGCCACCGCCTGCACCTGCATGAGAACGGGCTCGAGAAGTGCGTTGGCTGCTCGCTCTGCGCAGCGGCCTGCCCCGCCGACTGCATCCGCGTCGTCGCGGACGAGAACACGCCGGAGAACCGCGTCTCCCCGGGCGAGCGCTACGCGCGCATCTACGAGATCAACATGAGCCGCTGCATCTTCTGCGGTTACTGCGAGCTCGCGTGCCCGTTCGACGCGATCACGCTCGGCAACGAATACGAGATCTCCGAGTACTCCCGCGACGACCTCATCTACACGAAGGACATGCTGCTCGCGGGGCCGATCAAGAAGATCCCGGTTGCCGACCGCGGCCTCTACGACACGCCGATCCCGTACTACAAGGACAACTCGTGATCGTCGCGTCGGTCGGCAACGTGCTCGTGTGGGCGGTGTGGCTGGGTGCAGCGTTCGCGTGTCTCGCCTCGGCGGTGGCGGTCGTCTCGTTCACGAATCCCTTCTACTCGGCGCTGGCACTGATCGGCAATCTCGGCTCGCTCGCCGTCCTGTACCTGCTGCTCTCATCGGAGTTCGTCGCCGCAGCGCAGGTGCTCGTCTACGCCGGCGCCGTCATGGTGATGTTCCTCTTCGTCATCGCTTACGTCGGCCCGCGCACGGATTCGCCCTGGACGGGCGGGCCTAGCTGGCAGACGATCGGCGCAGTTTTGGCCGCCGGCGCGCTGCTGGTGGAGATCGTGGTCGTGATCGGTCTCAAGGCGGGTGGCGCGCTCGCGCATTCGCACCACGTCGGAGCCGCCTTCGGAACGCCGAGCTACATCGGCCGCCTCTTCCTGACCGACCACCTGCTCGCCTTCGAGATCACCTCGATCGTCCTGCTCGTCGCCGCGATCGGAGGCGTCATCCTGGGAGCGCATTCGCGCACGACCGCCGAAGAGGTGCCGCCGCTGTGATGGGGCCGGGCACCGCCTGGTACCTCGGCGTCGCGGGGTTCCTGTTCGGCGTCGGCGCGCTCGGAGTTCTGATCCGGCGTAATCCGCTCATCGTCCTGCTCTCACTCGAGATCATGCTGAACGGCGGGAACCTGGCGCTGATCGCCTTCGCGCGCAACTTGAACAACGGTGACGGGCAGATCTTCGCCCTTGCGGTGATGGCCGTCGCAGCCTCCGAAGTCGTGGTCGGTCTCGGCCTGATCGTCGCGCTCAACCGCAAGCGCATTCCGCTCGACGTCGACCGGCTCAGCTCGCTGCGCGGATGATCTCCGGCGCCTGGATCTGCCTGCTGTCGCCGCTTGCCGCCGCAGGGCTGATCACGCTTGCGGGCGAGCGGATCTCGCGCCGCGGCGCCGGTTACCTCGCAACGCTGTCGTGCTTCGTGGCCTTCGGCGGCGCGATCGCGAGCTTCGTCGGCCTGCTCGGGCGCGACGGTGGACACCGGGTCGTCGTCTCGACCGCGTGGACGTGGATCTCTGGGGGCTCGTACCGCTCCGGCTTCGAGGTCATGATCGACCCGCTCTCCGTCTTCATGATGCTCATCGTCGCCGGCGTCGGCGCGCTGATCGTCGCGTACTCGATCGGCTACATGGACGGCGACGACGAGGAGCGCCGCTACTTCGCGTACATGGCGCTGTTCGTCTTCTCGATGCTCCTGCTCGTCCAGGGCGGGAACCTGCTGCTCCTGCTCGCTGGCTGGGGCATGGTCGGTCTCTCGTCGTACCTGCTGATCGGCTTCTGGCACGAGCGGCCGAGCGCGATCGCGGCCGCGAAGAAGGCCTTCATCATGAACGCGATCGGCGACGCGACGATGGCGCTCGCGCTCTTCCTCCTGATCAAGAAGGCGGGGTCGGTCGAGTTCGGAATCCTGGGCGGCCAGTACAGCTCGACCGTCGCGACACTCGTCGCGCTAGGACTGCTCGGAGGTGCTGTCGCCAAGTCGGCGCAGCTGCCGCTGCAGACGTGGCTGCCGGACGCGATGGAAGGTCCTACTCCGGTCAGCGCCCTCATCCATGCGGCCACGATGGTCACCGCGGGCGTGTACCTGATCGTGCGCACGCACTCGATCTTCGAGGCGGCCCCGCACGTCGCTGACCTCGCCGCCGGCCTCGGCGCCGCCACCCTGCTCCTCGCAGGTCTGATCGCGCTCGTCCAGGTCGACATCAAGCGAGTGATCGCATACTCGACGATGTCGCAGATCGGCTACATGTTCCTCGGCGTCGGCGTTGGGGCCTACGCAAACGGGATGTTCCATCTGATGACGCACGCCTTCTTCAAGGCGCTGCTCTTCATGGCAGCCGGCATCGTCATCCACGCCCTCGCGGACGAGCAGGACATTCGCAAGATGGGCGGGCTGCGTCAGTTGATGCCCCGCACCTATCTCGCCTTCTTGATCGGGTCCGTCGCCCTCGTCGGCATCTTCCCGTTCGCCGGCTTCTTCTCGAAGGACTCGATCCTTGCAGCGGCGATGGATCACGGCGCCTACGGCTACGTCCTCTGGGCTGCCGGGCTGGCTGGGACGTTCCTCACCGGCCTCTACACCTTCCGGCTCCTCTTCCTCGTCTTCTGGGGCGAGCCGAGCCCGTTCGTGCGCGAGCACTTCCACGCCCTGAAGCGCGACGTCGTCGGCGTCTCGCTCGCGGTGCCGGTCGCGATCCTCGCGGTCCTCTCGGTGGTCGGCGGCTGGATCCAGTGGGAGCCCCTCTGGCACCCGATCGAGACCTGGCTCCAGACGGTTGCGGAACCGACCGTCAGCCCCAAGAGCTGGCAGGAAGCGGTCTCGTCGGCGCTCGCGCTGCTCCTGGGTCTCGGCGGCATTTTCCTCGCCTGGCTGATCTACGGCGCGCGCAGGGTCGCAGTACCGCGCTTCGCGTTCGCCCAGCGCGTGCTCGAGCACAAGTTCTACTTCGACGAGCTCTACGACGCGCTCTTCTACCGGCCGACCGTGTGGGCCGCGAAGGGCTTGTACCGCTGGGTCGAGGACCCGCTGGTCGACGAGTCCTCGAACTCGCTGGGGCAGGACACGCGCGACCTGGGCCGTCTCGTGTCGCGGGCCCAGACGGGTCTCTTGCGCACCTACGCGCTTGCGATCGCCTCGAGCGTCGCCGTGCTCGCCCTGGTCTTCGTGGCGGTCAGGTAAGTGACGACGGCCCTGATCGTCCTCCCACTCGCGGCCGCGCTGGTCATCTGGGTGCTGCCGCTCAACGACGTCTCGGCCGGTGCGCTGGCGCTTCTGGCCGCCCTCGCGGAGGTCGGCGTCTGGATCCAGCTCGTCGCCCGCTACGACTTCGCGCAGGGCGGCCTGCAGTTCGCGCAGCAGCGGAATTGGTTCAGCGACCTGCACGTCTCGTACCACGTCGGCGTCTACGGCTTCTCCGTGTGGCTGATCGGGCTGACGGTCGTCGCGATGGCCGCCGCGATCGCCTACGGCTTCTGGGCGGGCCGCGACCGCATGCGCGCGTACATGGGACTGATGCTCTTCCTGACGGGCGCCGTCATCGGCGTCTTCACGGCGCAGGACCTCCTCCTCTTCTACGCCTTCTTCGAGGCGATGATGATCCCGCTCTACGTGCTCGTCGGCGTCTGGGGCGGCCCCGGGCGGCTGGGCGCCACCCTGAAGTTCGTGCTCTTCACGATGGCGGGGTCATTGCTGATGCTCGCCTCGATCGTCGTCTACGGGCTGTCGCAGAACACGTTCGACCTCGTTCAGATCGGGCAGAGCACGAGCGACTGGGTCTTCCTCGGCTTCGTCGCCGCATTCGCGATCAAAGCGCCGCTCTTCCCGCTGCACGGCTGGCTGCCGGACGCGTACCGCGAGTCCTCGCCGGAGGTGGCGGCGATCCTCTCGGGAGTCGTCTCCAAGGCCGCGGCCTACGGCTTTCTCCGCATCGCGATCACGAAGTTCCCGGAGCCGGCGCAGCACTATCGCGCGCCCATCCTCGCGCTCGCCGCCATCGGGCTGATCTACGGCTCGCTGCTCGCGTTCCGCGCACCGGACATCCGAGGCGTGATCGCGTACTCGTCGCTCGCGCAGATGGGCCTGATCACGATGGGTGTCTTCTCCGTCAACGACCTCGGACTGGACGGCTCGGTTCTCCAGATGGTCAACCACGGGCTGATCTCGACGACGCTGTTCCTGTTGGCGGGAATGGTGGAACGGCGAACACTCACGGGGGAGCTCTCCCGGCTTGGTGGCATGGCGCGCGGGCGCCCCGTACTCGCCACGGTGCTGCTGACGACGGGCGTGATCACCCTCGCGGTCCCGCTCTCCTCGGCATTCGCGGGTGAGTTCCTGATCCTCGCGGGAGTGTTCCGGCACGGCTGGGGCTGGTCCGTGGTCGGCGCGGTGGCGATGGTGCTCGCCGCGGCATACGCGCTCCGTCTTGTCTCCGCGATCCTCCATCGCGACGTCGGGCCCGCGGTCTCCGACGCGGCGCTCGACCTCCGTCCCGCCGAACTGGGCGTCGTTCTACCGATGCTCGCCTGCCTGCTCGCACTCTCCGCCTGGCCGGCGGCGATCACGCAGCACTCGTTCCGGGGCGATCACGGGCAGGCCGACGTCGCCCAGGGATTCAAGTGATCCCGCGTCCGCACATCGACTGGTTCGCGTTGGCCCCCGTCAACGCGCTGCTGGCTGCTTCCGCGCTCGCGTTGCTCTGCGCCGTTCTGGCACCGGCCCGCTCGCGCAAAGCCGTGACCGCAACCCTCTGCACGCTCGGGTACGCGACGGCGCTCGGCTTCGCGATCGCGCTCTACGTGAAGTCTGCGCACGGACACGGCGTCGTCGTGGACGCGTTCCGCCGCGACCGCCTCGCCGAGCTCACTGCGATCATCGTCGCGGGCTCGGGGATCCTCGCTACCGCCGTCTCGTACCGCGAGCGCTGGCGGGAGGATCACATCGGCGAGTACTACGCGCTTCTTGCCGCCGCCGGCGGCGGAATGGTGTTCTTCGTCGGCGCGAACAACCTGCTGACACTCTTCCTGGGACTTGAGTGGTTCTCGATCTGCCTCTACATCCTCTGCGCGATCGATCGCGACCGGCTGAGCGGACTGGAGGCGGCGCTGAAGTACCTCGTCATCGGCGGGTTCGGCTCCGCCGTGCTGCTGTTCGGTGCTGCGCTCGTGTACGGGGCCACCGGCGCGCTCGACTTTCCCGGCATTGCGGCCGCCGGCCACGCGCATGACGCACTTCTTCTCTTCGGCCTCGCCATGATCATCGCCGGCCTGGCGTTCAAGGCCTCCGCGGCGCCGTTCCATATGTGGACGCCCGATGTCTACGAAGGCGCGCCGACCCCGCTGACGGCGTTCATGGCGGCCGCAACGAAGACCGTCGCCCTCGTCGTCACGCTGCGCATCCTCGTCACCGCGTTCCCCGGCGACGCCTATGTCTGGACGCGCGCGCTCGCAGTGATTGCCGTCTGCTCGCTGGTGATCGGCAATCTCGCCGCGCTCGTGCAGAAGGGCGTGAAGCGAATGCTCGCCTACTCGTCCATCTCGCATGCCGGCTTCATGCTGATCGCCGTCGCTTCGGGCTCGAGCCTCGGCGCTCGGGCGCTGCTCTACTACCTCGTTCCGTATGCGGCGATGTCGATCGGCTCGTTCGCAGTCGTCGCGGCGCGGGAGCGCGAGCTCGGTGTGCCTGTGACCTTCGCGAACATGGCCGGGTTCGGCTGGGAGCGGCCCTTGCTCGGGATCTCGATGTGGACGTTCATGCTCGGCTTCGCCGGCTTTCCGCTCACCGGCGGGTTCGTCGGCAAGTTCTACGTCTTCGCTGCTGCGTACCGACACGGCTGGACGTGGCTCGTGATCGTCGGCGTGCTCGCGACGCTCGTCAGCCTCTACTACTACCTCGGTCTCGTCCGCGCGATGTTCATGCGTCGCACGGAAGATCTGCAGCTCGCACCGATAGGTGGCTCACCCCCGCGCGAGGCGCTGCTGCAAAGCGCAGTCCTCGCCTGCCTCGTCGTCACGGTCGGCTCGTTCTTCGCCGTCCAGCCGCTGATCGACGTGGCAAAGCACGCCGCCTCCTCGCTGCCGTTCTAGGCGGCTTCCGGAGCGGGCTGTGCTTCGAGCACCGGCTCGCTCGGCTGCGTGCGGAGCGGGCGGGCCGCCCAGGCCGGCAGCCACCAGTTCCAACGGCCCATCAGCATCATGATCGCCGGGACAAGCAGGGCCCGGATCACGGTCGCATCGAAGATGATCCCGGCCGCCAGCCCGATCCCGAACTGCTTGATGTCGGTGCCCGGGCCCGTCGAGAGCACGAAGAAGGCGAACATCAGGACGAGCGCCGCGCTGGTGACGAGCTTCCCCGTGCGCGCCAGTCCGAGTCTGACCGCCTCGCGGGTGCTCCCCGTCTCGTCGTAAGCCTCACGCATGCGCGTCAACATGAAGACCTCGTAGTCCATCGAGAGCCCGAACAGGAACGCGAAGATCATCAGCGGGATCCACGGGATGATCGACTGTGTCGCGGGCACGCCCCAGATCGCTTCGGAGCCGTGGCCCTGCTGGAAGATGAAGACGATGATCCCGTAGGCCGCTCCGAGCGACACCAGATTGAGGATCACGGCCTTCAGCGGTAGCAGCAGCGAACGGAACGCGCGCGCGAGCAGGACGTAGGTCAGCAGGACGACGAACAGGAGGACATACGGGAAGTTGCCGTACACCGCATGCACGAAGTCGCGGTCCTCCGGCGCGACGCCGCCGAGACTTGCACCGGCAGGCAAAGCGTCCTTCACCCGCGAGATCGTCCCTCGTACCGCCTTGCTCGAGCCGTCGACACTCGGAAAAGCCTCGACAAGGGCGAGACCGTCTTTGCGCCAGCTCTCCGGGGCCGTGACGCCGACGACGCCCTCGACCCCGCCCAGCCGTTGCACGACCTGATTCGTTTCGTCCGCAGGCGTCAAGACGACGAACGGCTTCATCACTCCAGGGGAGATGCCTGCGTCGGCCAGCACCTGTCGGCCGGTGATCGCATCGCCTTTGCCGGGGAAGTCCTTGGCCTGAGCCTCGCTCGGATTGAGCTGCGAGCCGAGCGCGAGGAGCACGCCGACGATCACGGCCCCGACGGCGGCCACCGGCACCGGCCTGCGGATGACGAGACCCGCCCACTTGCCCCACCAGCCCGATTCCGGGGAGGTGACGGTGACGAAGCGCCTCGGCATCACGCGCAACTTGTTGATGCGATGCCCGAGCAACGAGAGGAGCGCAGGGAGGAGCGTGATCGAGACGATCACCGACACAGCCGGGATCAGCATGCCGCCGATTCCGATCGACCTGATGAACGGCAGCGGGAGCAAGACCATGCTCAGCAGTCCGACAGCGACAGTCGAGCCTGAGACGATCACCGACCGGCCTGCATGCGTCATCGTCTGTTCCAGGGCAGTCTCGACGTCCTCGCCGGAGGCCAGCTCCTCGCGGAAGCGGAAGATCATCAGCAGCGCGTAGTCGATGGCGACCCCGAGACCGACGAGCGCGATCAGGAACTGGACGATGATCGAGACGTCAGTGACGTAGGTCAGGATCCACACGAGGGTGAACGTGTTGAGGATCGAGGTCACCGCGATGGCGAGCGGGATTGCGACCGCGGGCAGCGTCCCGAACACGAACATGAGGATGACGAGCGCTCCGACGCCGCCGATCAGTGCCTCGGTCAGCACGCTCGGACCGGTCCCGCCCCCGCTCGTCGCGTCGTAGAGCGGGAGGAGGCCGGTGAGATGGGCCTCCACGCCCGGCGGGGTGGCCGCCTCCACAGCCTTGCGCACGTCCTTGATGTGAGGGTTGGTCGAGAAGGTGTTCTGACCCGGTCCGTAGATCTCTGCGAACGTCGTGTGGCGGTCGCGCGAGACGAAGATGTCGTTGTGCGAATCGAAGTACGAGCTGACCCGCGAGCCCGGGTTCACCGCCGCGGCCTTCTCGATCGCCGGCGCCAGATCTTGCTTCGTGACGTCGCCCTTGGACCGGAAGACAGCCACCATCGGGGCCTGCTCGCCGGTACCGAACGTCTTCAACGTCTTCTGGTTCGTCTCGTACGCCGAGTAGCCCGGAATCGAGAACGACTCGAACCAGCGATCGGCGACGCGCATCGTCGCGAAGACGCCGAATGCGGTCAGCACCACCCAGAGGGCGATGAAGCGGCCGCGGCGGCGGTGCACGAGGTGGGCCAAGCGTGCGAGCACGCCTGATGTTTACCTGTCGAGCCGGGGCGGTGGGCAGGTGTCCGGTGGTGCGGTTATCCGCACCAGCGGCCTTGCTGCGTCAGGCCGACTCGGGCAGGGCCCGGCCGGGCAACAGCGCGCCGACCGAGATCGCGGCATAGAGCACGAGCGTGATCACGAGCGCCGACACGGCCAGCTTCGGGAGGCCCCCGATCACGGCCGGGCTCCGCAGCGCCGCGCTGAGCACGAGGAGGAACAGGGACAGTCCTGCCAGAGCGGGCCGGACGCCGCTGCAGCGCGACTCCAGAAGGTCTCCGTAGCAATCCAGCGCGAGCGTAAATGCCGCCGGAATCGCGAAGAGCAGGAACGCGAGCGCGAGACCGTGGGCGCCGCCGGCGTCGGAAAGCAGGGCCGCCAGCACGAGCATGGCGGGAAGCAGGCGGCGAGCCATCCTCGACAAGCTTCGCCCTCAACTCGGACGTTCCTTTACGCTCCGCGCCGCCACCTGCAAACGAGAGGAGATCGATGGCCGTAGCGTCGCTGACTTGGTTGGGACACGCTTCATTCCGCCTGGATTCCCCCAGCGGCAAGCGCGTCTACGTCGATCCGTGGCTCGACAACCCGAAGTGTCCCGAGTCGGAAAAGGACCCGGAGCGCTGCGACGTGATCGCGGTCACGCACGGCCATTCGGACCACCTCGGATCGGTCGTCGCAATTACCCAAAAGCTCGGCTCGATGCCGATCGTCGCGATGATCGAGCTGAAGGACTGGCTGAAGGGGCAGGGCGCGCAGACGGACGACCTCCCCGGGCCGAACAAGGGCGGGACCGTCGATGTCGACGGTGTCAAGTTCACGCTGACGAATGCGTTCCACTCGAGCTCGGCGGACGACGGGACCTACCTGGGCGAGGCAGCCGGGATCGTCATCGAGCTCGAAGACGGCAAGAAGATCTATTTCGCAGGCGACACCTGCGTCTTCGGCGACATGCGGCTCCTCGGTCGCATCTATTCGCCGGACGTCGCCGTGCTGCCGATCGGCGGTCACTTCACGATGGATCCCCGGGAGGCCGCAGTGGCCTGTGAGCTCCTCGGCGTGAAACGCGTCGTCCCCTCGCACTACGGGACGTTCCCACTCCTGGCTGGATCGCCCGACGAGCTGAAGCGGCTGACGAGCGTCGAGGTGCATGCGATCGATCCAGGCGAGTCGATCGAGCTGTGAGAGAGCGCTGGTTCGGTGCGACGGGACGCCGCGTCCCGGAGATCGCCGTCGAGGGCGAGCTCGACCTCGGCGACGCGCTCGTGCTCGACGACGTGGCCGATGAGCGCCCACTGCACGAAGCGCACGAGGCCGGACGGCCGATCGTCGTGCGAGCTGCTTCGGCGGAGGCAGTGAAGGCAGCGCTCGCGCATCCGGAGGTTGCGTCGGCGCTCGTTCCGGCCGAGCGCCGCGACCTGCTCGACCTGGACCTCCGCGAGCTCACGTATGGCCCGTAGCGACGTCGTCGCGACCTATTCGATCGTCGCGTGCGATCTCGAAGCGGATCAGTGGGGCGTGGCCGTGCAATCGAAGTTCCTCGCCGTCGGCTCCGTAGTCCCCTGGGCCGAGCCGCGCGTAGGCGCAATCGCGACGCAGTCCTACGCGAACCCACGCTACGGCCCCGACGGGCTCGCCCTACTGCGCAAGGGACGCTCGGCCGAAGAGGTGGTCGAATTGCTGACCGCCGCCGACGACGGCCGGGCCGAGAGGCAGGTGGGCGTCGTCGACGCGGAAGGAGGCGCGGCCACGTTCACCGGCGAGGCGTGCCACGACTGGGCCGGCGGAAGAACGGGGAACGGCTACGCGGCCCAGGGGAACATCCTCGTGTCGCACGAGACGGTCGACGCGCTTGCGGTGACGTTCGAGCAGAACGGACACCTCTCACTCGCGGAGCGCCTGGTCGAGTGCCTCGCCGCTGCGCAGGCCGCCGGCGGCGACCGGCGCGGCCAGCAGTCGGCCTCGCTTCTGATCGTGGAGAAGGACGCCGGCTACGCGAACCTTTCGGACGTCGTCGTCGATCTGCGCATCGACGATCACGAGCTCCCGATCGTCGAATTGCGGCGGCTGCACGGATTGCACAACGAGGTCTTCGGGATCACGCCGCCCGAGGACTGGCTCACCATCGACGAAGCGCTGGCCTCGGAGCTCCGCGACAGCCTCGCCAAGCTCGGCTACGACGGCGAGCTGGAACGAGCCTTCAACGACTGGGCCGGAACGGAGAACCTCGAGGAGCGCGTCGACGGGGTCGAGCGAATCGATCCGGTCGTACTCGCCGCCCTGCGCAAGCAGTCGGGTTAGGCGCCGAGATCCTAAGGCGCGCGAATGCCTTGGAGCGTCACGAACCGATAGCCCCGCGCGCGCACCGCCCGGATCACCCCCGGGAGCGCGCGGGAGTCGATCGTGCTGCGATCGCGGGCCGCGCCGAGATGCATCAGGACGATCTCACCCGGCACGAGGTGGTCGAGGACACGGCGTTGCGCACCTGCTACCGACTGCAACCTCAGCCCCATCCAGCCCCAGGTGTCCACTGTCCAGCGAACCGACGCGTAGCCGAGGCGCCGCACGATGCCGAGTGTCCGCGCGTCTCGTGCGCCGTACGGAAAGCGGAACAGTGGTCGTGGATCACGCCCGGTCGCGCGGCGGATCATCGTCCCCGCCCGTGTGATCTCGCTTGTTGCCGCCGGGGTCGACAGACGCCGCAGGTCGAGATGGTCGACCGTGTGATTCGCGACCGAGTACCGACGTCCGATCGCGCGCGACAGCAGCGGATATGTCTGGACGAAGTGTCCGGTGAGGAAGAACGTGCCCGGCACGCGCTCGCGCTTGAGGATCGCGAGCACGCTTTTGGCCGCGTCTGCGTTGCCGCCACCGTCGAACGTCAGGGCGACGACCCGCTGTCGGGTCTGCAGCCGGACGAGCTCGCCCGCCACGATCGCGGGCGGCAGCGCGTGAATCACGCGTCGCCCGGGAGGC
This sequence comes from Gaiellaceae bacterium, assembly GCA_036380395.1. Taxonomy (GTDB): domain Bacteria; phylum Actinomycetota; class Thermoleophilia; order Gaiellales; family Gaiellaceae; genus 3-1-20CM-4-69-9. Next base: position 3,265 of record DASVEU010000095.1, on the reverse strand, counting down.
GCGACCCGGCTGCCCGGGCCCGCAGGGCGGGAACGGGATCGGCAGCAGGCTGCGCGACGAGCATGACCGCGCCATAGCCGTCGCCGCTGAGCGAATCGACGAGCAGTTGGAGCCCAAGCGCCAGCGCGAAGGCCTTGTACGCATGCTCACCGCCGAACGGCACCAGCTCCTCTTCCGAGGCAGCTCCGGCGAGCACGTCCCCGTAGGTCACACGTCCCATTGAGACGTCGCTGACGATCGGCCTGTCGTCCGAGCTCGGGATCGCGATGGCCAGAGGATTCGTCCCGGTGAGCTTCGGGCCTCCATCCGGATGACCGAGCCGCGGCGGTGACGTGGCCGTCAGCACGGCCAGGAGGCCTCCGGTGGCGACGCGGCGTGCCCAGTAGCCGAGCATTCCGGTCGGGAAGCAGTCGTGCGCGACGATCAGGCGCGCGGCCTCGGGCGGATCCTCGAGTTGGCCTGCGCAGATCGCCGCAAGCGTCAGATACCCGAGCGCGCCGCGGCCCTCCCAGCGCTCGTAGCAGGCCTCGGCGACTACGCACTCGGGCTCCGCGGACGGATCGAGGCCTGTCAGCGTCTCGAGCCACTCGACACGTGCGAGACCGTGGCCGCGCTTGCCGCGCCGCTCGGCATCCAGAAAGTGGTCGGCAAGCGTGCGCGAGTCCTCTTCCGAGAAACCGAGCGCACGGATCCGCTTCTCGACCTGCACCGCGGCGAGGATACTTATGAGATGGTCCCGGAGGCGAAGCTCGAGAACGGCGTTCCGCAGGGCGAGGGCTGGTTCGTCGTCAATGCCCGCGATTCCCGGTGGCTGCACAACGAGCTCGGTGCCTATTGCAGCTTCGAGGGCAAGGGTGAGGCCGCCTTCGAGCAGCTCGGGATCAACCTGAACGTGGTGCCTCCGGGAATGCCGATGGCGATGTACCACGAGGAGCCGGGGCAGGAGGCTTTCCTCGTCTTGCGCGGTGAGTGCCTGCTCGTCGTGGAGGGTCAGGAGCGTCCGCTCAAAGCCTGGGATTTCGTTCATTGCCCGCCGCGGACGAAGCACGTCATCGTCGGTGCCGGTGAAGCTCCCGCGCTCGTCCTTGCCGTCGGAGCCCGCAAAGGGCCTGCGAGCTATCCCGTCGACGAGACGGCGGTTCGCCTGGGCGTCGGCGTCGACAAAGAGGTGGCGTCGCCGGCGGAGGCATACGCGCGCTTCTCGCAGCTCGAGGAAGGGCCCGCGCCCGACCTTTCCTAGGGCGCGACGAGTGTCAGCGGCTTGACGATCGTGCCGCGGTCGAGCCCGAGCAACTGATCGGAGATCTGCCGCAGCTCGCGTGCGCTCTGCGAGTCGGGCGCGGTCGCCATCAGTGGCTCGCCCGCGTCTCCGCATTCACGCAGGAGCGGATCGAGCGAGACGCAGCCGAGGAGCGGGATGTCGAGCTCAGCGGCCAGACGTTCGCCGCCGCCCGACCCGAAGATGTCACCGGTCATGTTCTCGACGACGCCGACGAGCCGCATGCCCGTCTTTTGCGCCATCACGCCCGCCCGTGAGGCAACCTCCTGCGCAGCCGGCTGCGGCGTCGTGACGACGATCGTTTCGGCCCGCGGCAGCAACTGTCCCAGCGAGATCGCAACATCACCCGTCCCCGGCGGCATGTCGACGACCAGCACGTCGAGGGCTCCCCAGTGCACGTCCGACAGAAACTGCTCGAGCGCACGATGCAACATGGGGCCGCGCCACATCACCGGCGCGTTGTCGTCGAGGAAGAAACCGATCGACATCAGCTTCAGATCGTGTTTGACCGGAGGGACGATCATCTTGTCGACGAGCACCGGCTTCTGGCGGATGCCGAGCACGTGCGGGATCGAGTGGCCGTAGACATCTGCGTCGAGCACGCCCACCTGCTTGCCGGCCTGCGAAAGCGCGACGGCGAGGTTCGCCGTCAGAGTGGACTTGCCGACTCCGCCTTTCCCGCTGCACACGGCGAGCACGCGTGTCGACGCGTCGAGCGAGAGGCCCTTCGAACGCTCGTGGAGGCCGCCGCGCAGCTTGGTCGTCAGCGCCTGGCGCTCGTCGGGCGTCATCACGTCGAAGCCGAGGGCAACACGCTCGACGCCCGGCACGTCTCGCAGCGCCTCGGCGACCTGTTGCTCGAACGAATCCCGCAACGGGCAACCAGCAATGGTCAGCGCGATCGTGACGCGCACGTCGCCGCCGTCGATCTCGACGGCGCGCACCATGTCGAGCTCCGTCACCGGCTTGCGCAGCTCCGGATCGATGACGCGTTCGAGCGCCTTCATGATCAGGTCGCGATTCGGCTCGCTCATCCGTCTGAGCCTAGCTTTTCCAATTTCTTCGCCGCGGGCGCGAGGGGTCGTGGGTCCTCGAGCACGGGTACGAAGAGGTCACCGTGCTCTTCGATGCGGCGCAGCGCCTCCTCCATGCCGAAGTCCCGCGGCCGGATGCCGGGCTTCAGCTCCTCCCAGCGCAGTGGCGTCGATACCGGCGCGCCAGGCTTGGGTCGAACCGAGTACACCGACGCGATCGTCTTCCCGTGCCCGTTCTGGCGATGGTCGACGAGCACACCCTCGCGTTTCTTCTTCAGCCACTCCGTCGTGACTTTGCCGGGATGTCGCTGCTCGAGCAGGCGCGAAGCCCTCTCGGCGAAGTCGTACGTCTGCTTGAACGAGGAGCGGCGTGTGATCGGCGCGACGACATGGATCCCGTCCGCGCCGCTCGTCTTCACGTAACCCGGCAGCTCGAGCTCCTCGAGCAGCTCGCGGATGAGCTGGGCGACCTCGATGGCGAGCTCGAAGCCGTCGTCCGGTGGATCGAGATCGAAGAGGACGAAGTCCGGCCGATCGGGCTTGTCGACACGTGAGTACCACGCGTTCATGTCGATGCAGTTGTTCTGCACCATGAAGAGCACGGCTTCGGGCGAATTTACGAGTGCAAAGTCGACGAGCCGCGAACCTCCTTCGCGTGGCCAGGTGCGGAACTGGCGCGTCCTGATCCAGCTCGGCAGGTGCTTAGGCGCTTGCTTCTGGAAGAAGACCTCGCCCGTGATCCCGTGCGGGTAGCGCTTCATCGTGAACGGGCGGTCTTTCAGGTGCGGCACGATCGTGGGGCCGACCTGTTTGTAGTACTCGAAGACGTCGCCCTTCGTGATCCCATCCTCCGGATAGAGGACGCGGTCGGCGGAGCTCAGCTTGACGGTCTTCGCTTCAGCCAAGAGCGGCGGTGAGTTGTCGGCAGAGGTCCGGCGTTCCCGCGGCGACG
>DASVEU010000094.1:0-7595 GCA_036380395.1 Gaiellaceae bacterium | reverse complement strand
GGAAGAGATGATGTGCGATGTCGGCGTTCGGAGCAAGATCGCTCTGGCCCACGGATCCAAGCAGATGAACTTGCGGCGTCTCCTTCCCGTTCAGCGCGGCGACCAGACGCTCGGCGAGATCGGGCCTGCTGCCGGTTGTCCCCGTGGCGAACCCGTTCGCCATCCGCAGCATCGTCGCCCTGACGACGTCTGCCGGCGCCTCCGCCCCCTGGCCGACGCGGTGGCTCTGGATCAGCCGTCGGTTGAACTCCTCGACGTCAGCCGGCTCGATCCGCACGCGCTTGCGCGAGGCGACACCGGTCGTGAAGCCGTACACGACATCACCGCGGTCAAGCGCGCGCTCGACGATTGCACGTGACTCGCGCATCCTCACGACCGCTTCCGGCGCGAGTTCGACCGGCTCGCTGCCGCGCGCAACCGCGACAACCTCGTCCAAGCTGAGATCGTTGCCGGTGAGGACGACGGTCACGCGCGCACTCTAGTCGGGTAGTACGGCGCGAACCGGGCTGTGGCTGGCCTGCGTTTGCACGCTCTGCGTCATCTGCAGCACCACTGCGAAGATGACGACAACGCCGCCGATGACGGCGATCAGCGCCGGTCGTTCCCCGAGCACGATCCACACCCAGAGCGGCCCGAGGACGATCTCCAGCAGTGTGATCAGCGCGACCTCTGCAGCCGGAATCAAGCGGGCACCGACGGTCAGAAAAGCGAGCCCGAGACCCACCTGCCCCGCGCCGAGCAGCACGAGGAATGCCAGGTCGTGCCCGGTCACGGTGCTGGGATGGGCGAATGGGGCGACCGCCACGACGACAAGCGCCTGCGAGAGACAAATCGCCGGCGCCATGGACACGTCACGTCGATGCCGGGTGATGACGATGGTCGCCGCAAAAGCGAGCGTCATCAAGAGCGAAACTCCAACGCCAAGCACGCCGCCGCTACCGGGCCCGCCGACCATCAATGCGACGCCGAGCACCGCGATGCCCATCGCAACGAACGCGCGGCGTGTGATCGCTTCGCCCAGCGCGATCCACGCGAGCAGCGCGGCAGCAATGGGAGCCGCGGCCTGAAGGAAGAGGACGTTCGCAACCGTCGCGTGGTTGAGGGCGACGATGAACGAGCCTGACGCGATCGCCGTACAGATTGCAACGGCGAAACCCGCGGTTCCCATCGAACGAAACGCCGCGATCGTGCGGCCACGATTCGAAACCGCGACGAAGCCGGCCAGGGCGATGCACGCGAACAACGCGCGCCCGGCGAGCTGTGTGGTGGTGCCGACCGAAAGCTCCCGCTGCAGCACACCGGCGCTCGACCACGCCAAGGCCGCGAGAGCAACGAACAGCTGCCCTCGACGGCGGACGCTCCTATCCTCGATCACGGCGACCGGTGCCGTCACGGCGGCCAGACGACCGCAGCCGCGTCGACGATCGTACGCAGCTTCGCGCGCTGGTCGTCGCTGCTCAAGGCGTTGCCGATGACGGACGTGGCGAAGCCGCATTGCGGGGAGAGCGCCAGCCGATCGAGCGGAACGACCTTCGCAGCCTCCCGAATTCGGACGACGAGTTCCTCGACCGTCTCGCGGCGCGACGTCTTGGTCGTCACGAGTCCGAGCACGACGATCTTCTCGTCGGGAACAGCGCGCAGCGGAGCGAACGTCCCGGACCTCGCGTCGTCGTACTCGAGCAAAAGCCGCTGTGCGCGAACGCGGGGAAACAGCCGCTCGGCGAGCCAGTCGTAACCCCCTTCGACGAGCCAGCGGCTCGCCTGGTTACCGCGGCAGAGGTGGAAGCCGAAGGTGACGCCCGGGTGATCTCCGATGACGTGGTTGTCGAGCTCGACGCCGAGCTCGAGCCACCGCTCGGCCGGCCAGCCGCGGCTTTCGTAGAACTGCCGGTAGGTCGGATCGACGAGCAGCGGGTAGTGCGGTGCGTCCAACTGGATGTAGACCGCGCCGATCCGCACGAGCTCATCGACCTCCTCACGAAGGAGCTCGGCGACGTCGGCGAGGAACTCCTCGAGGTTCCGGTATGCGGCCTTCGAGCGTTTCGGGTCCCAGAAGTTCGCGAACAGGCTGGGGCTGGGTAACGTCACCTTGACGACCCGGTCGGTGCGGCCGCGCGCGTACACGAACTCTTCTGTCGCGAGCGAGCGTTTGCGCCGAAGCGTCTGCTCCACCGCGAGCTGCGGTCGTTCGACGCGAAGCTCACCGAGCTCGTCGCTTTGCCACTCGCCCCAGAGGAACGCGTCGAGGTCCCACTCGCCGAAGCCGTGGACGGCAGCAGGGAGCTGGCTCTGAAACGAGAGTCGGCGCATCTCGCCGTCGGTGACGACCGCGAGGCCTGCCTCCTCCTGGAGCTCGAGGGCATCGTCGACCGCCTTGTCCTCCACCCGCTTGAACGCAGAGGGCGTCAACTCCCCGTTGGCGAGCTTCTCCTGCGCTGCGAGCAAATCTGGCGGGCGAAGAAGACTGCCGACGACGTCCGTTCGCGCGTCGAGCACGGACCTAACTCTACGGACGTCCGGTCGGCGGGCTCAACACTCCCATTTTCCAGCTCGGCACCCCCCGCTTCCGACGGATACGGTCTCCTGCTTGCGCGTTGCTCGTGCGGTGGACCCGACCGTCGAGCGGTGACGTAACTGATCGGATGGTTCGCACCGCTCCGCCGGCTCAGGAACTCCTCGTGAGGGGATCCCGTCGCGCGGTGCGGCTGTCGGCGGCGAGCTGATCCATGCGGGGACGCTGCTCTGGGCGTACGTATCCTCAACGGGTGTCCGTTGGGTCGGGGCCCTCGCCCCTTTTGTCGCGCGGTTTGGGTTCGCCTCGGCGCGCGCGCCGGCGCTTGCCGTGGGCTGTGGGCATGGTGGCGGTCGTGCTGCTCGGGTTGGCCGCGGCTGTGTGGGCGTGGTCGGGGGCGAGGCTGGCAGCTGACGCGAGGGCGCTGGCGCGGGTGGAGGTGCAGCCGTTCGGGGGGACGCTTGCGCGCGCGCGGGCGTTCCGACCGGACGGGCGCACGATCCCGCTTTTGGTACGTGGTGGGCGCGTGACGCCACGGGTGCAGTTGATGCCGGGTGAGAGCGTGTCGGTCGAGGTGGTGATTCGTCGACCCGGGTGGCTGGCGTGGGCACTCGGGAGCAAGCACGTCGAACGATTGACGCTGCGCGCCCCGGTCGCGCAGGTGAGCGAGCGTTGGCTGACGGTTTCTGCGGGAACGCCGGTGCGGGTGGGGTTCGACCAGTCGGTGAGCGCGGTCGCCGCGGGACTGGGCGGCGACCTCGCGTTCCGGCGGTTGGATAGTGCACGCCGCTCGTTCGCATTCAGCCGCCGGGCCGCTGCGGGCTCGATCGAGGTGGCCGCCGCTGCGCGATCGTGGGAGCGGCTCGGCGCCCCGGTTGCGGTGAGCTGGTTCCCGCCCGCGCGCCTGCCGGTGGTGGTCAGCAGTCCGTTGTTGGGCGCGCCGCTCGCGCCCGCCGCCCCGATCCGGCTCACGTTTTCCAAGCCGCTCGCAGCGGTGCTCGGCTCCGCGCTGCCGAGGCTGTCGCCGCCTACACGCGGCCACTGGCATCAGACGGACAGCCACACGCTTGTCTTCATTCCTTCGGGTTTCGGGGCCGGCTTCGCTACCGATCTGCGGGTCCAGCTGCCGCGCGCGGTGGCGCTAATTAGACCTGGGGGCGGACGCCTGCGCACGACCCGCCGGCTCGAATGGACGGTGCCGCCCGGCTCGCTGTTGCGTCTGGAGCAGTTGCTCGCCCAAGCGGGCTACCTACCGCTTGACTGGCAGCCGTCGGGTCCACCGGTTGCACGCACCCCGCCTGCCGAACTGGAAGCCGCCGTCGAGGCGCCGAAGGGCCGCTTCAGCTGGCGCTACCTCAACAGCCCGAGTGAGTTACGGGCGATCTGGCGCCCCACTCGGCCGAACGAGATCACGCGCGGGGCCGTGATGACGTTCGAGGACAGCCACGGCCTCGCGGTCGACGGCTTCGCGGGAGCGGCGGTCTGGCACGCGCTCCTCGCTGACGCGATCGCCGGTAAACGCCGCACCAGCGGCTACAGCTACGTCTACGTGCGCAGCAGCATTCCCCAGTCACTGATCCTCTGGCACAACGGGCACACCGTCCTCAGCTCGCCCGGCAACACCGGCGTGCCCGCCGCCCCGACCCAGCTCGGCACTTTCCCCGTGTTCGAGCACATTGCGGTCGGCACGATGAGCGGAACGAATCCGGACGGCTCCCACTACCACGATCCGGGCATTCGCTACATCAGCTACTTCAACGGCGGCGATGCCATCCACGCCTTCAACCGCGCCTCCTTCGGCACGCCGCAGAGCCTCGGCTGCGTCGAGCTGCCGCTCGCCTCCGCCGCCAAGGTCTGGCCCTACACCCCGATCGGCACGCTCGTCACCATCGAGAACTGAGCGAGCCACAGAGCGGACTGAGGTTCTTGTCGCGTTTCCGCCAGGAGCGCGACATCCGAGGGAGGATTTCGATGCGGCCGAGGCGGCTGGCATTATCGTGGGCGCGGGGTTATGAAGCGTTTCGCCGTCGCCTGTGTGCTCCTGGGGTGTGTTCTTCCGGCACCGTACGCACGTGCAGGCGGTCCGGCGATGCTGATCGGGGTGGCTGAGGACAGCGTGCGGCAGCCGACGCTCGCCGAGGCGAAGGTGGAGATGGATCTCCTCAAGCAAGCGGGGTTCAACGCTGTTCGGGTGACGCAGATCTGGGCGCCGGGTGAGACGACGCCCAGCGTGGCCGATCAGAGGATCCTCCGCAACGTCGTGCAGGCCGCGCGGCTGGACAGGATGCAGGTCCTGTTGACGGTCATGAACTTCGGCAACCGAACGACGCCACTGACAGAGCAGGCGCGTGGGGAGTTCGCGGCGTATGCGGCGGCGTTGGCGAGCGCGCTGCCGCAGGTGCGGTATTTCGTGATCGGCAACGAGCCGAACATCAACCGCTACTGGTTGCCGCAGTTCAGCCAGGACGGAACCGATGCAGCCGCACCGGCCTATGAGGCATTGCTCGCGCAGGCCTACGACGCGCTGAAGGCGGTCTCGCCGAAGATCGTCGTCCTCGGCGGCGCGCTCTCACCGCACGGCGGCGACGACCCCGACTCGATCCGCCCGACGCACTCGCCGACCGCATTCCTGACCGACCTCGGCGCGGCCTACCGCGCGAGCAGCCGGACGAGGCCGATCATGGACGGGCTCGCGCTCCACCCCTATGAAGACAACTCGAGCGTCGCGCCGATCAAAGGCGTCCATCCGAACTCGACCACGATCGCGCTCGCCGACTACGACAAGCTGGTCGCGCTGCTTGGCACCGTCTTCGCCGGGACGGCGCAGCAGGGGTCGACACTGCCGATCTACTACGACGAGTTCGGTGTCGAGGCGCAGATCCCGCCGGCGAAGGCGAGCCTCTACACGGGACGGGAGCCGGTGACGGTGAAGCCGGTGCCAGAAGCAGTGCAGGGCGTGTATTACCGCCAGGCGGTCGAGCTCGCCTTCTGCCAGCCGAACGTGCGCGGCCTGTTCCTCTTCCATGCGATCGACGAACGCGATCTCAACCGCTGGCAGTCGGGTCTGTACTACGTCGACCGGTCGGCGAAGTCGGATCTTCGCCCGGTGCGCGCGGCGGTCTCGCAGGCCCATCGCGGCGTCGTAACCCACTGCCCAGGGCTCGCGCTCCGGCCGCGCGGCAGCCTCGTCGTCGCAGTTCGTCCACTGCCGCGGGCGACGCTTCTCTGCGACATGGACTGCACGTACGTCGTCACCGTTCGCCGCGGCAGCCGCGTAGCGAATCGCTCGCGCGGCCGCGCCGTTGGCGGCATAGCGACACGGATCCGGCTCGGGTTGCTGCACACCGGCCTCCACTACACGGTCACCGCGTTGCTCAGCGCGCCCGTCAACCCCGGCCACGCGAGAGTCCTCCGCGCCGTTCCCTTTACCGTCCCCTGACGTACGGCAGCGGCCGTCGACTACTCCCTCTCGCGCGCGCCTACAACGTGTCGCACTTTGGCGGAAGTGCGACATCAATGCACGGGTCGCCTTCTCATACCTTTGCTGAGTTAGTTGTTTCTCAGATAGCGGAGAGGGTGGATGCGGCTGATCACCACCATGAACCTGTGCCCACGCGAGGGCGTGACGAGCACCTTCCTACGACATGAGTCGGGACTTGTAGGCGATGGCGGCGGCTTGGACGCGGTCGCGAGCCTGGAGTTTTTCGAGGATGTTGGCGACGTGGGTCTTGACCGTGGCGCGGCTGAGTACGAGCTCGTCGGCGATCTCGGTGTTTGACATGCCTTCCGCAATCAGTTTCAGGACCTGCTGCTCGCGGGCGGTTAGCGCGGCGACCTTGACGGCCTCCGGAGCTTCGCTTCGGTCGATGAAGCGTTCGAGCAGGCGGCGTGTCGCGGTGGGGGCGAGCATCGCGTCGCCTGCGGCGACGACGCGGATCGCGGTGACGAGGTCGTCGGCCGGCGCGTACTTGAGGAGGAAGCCGCTGGCGCCGGCGGCGAGGGCGTCGTAGACGTACTCGTCTTCGTCGAACGTCGTCAATACGATCACTCGCGACCGGACCTGCGAGCCGACGATGCGGCGCGTCGCTTCGATCCCGTCCATCTTCGGCATGCGGACGTCCATGAGGACGACGTCCGGTTCGAGCTCGGCTGTGCGCTCCACGGTCGACCGTCCGTCCTCTGCCTCGTCGACGACGTTGATGTCGGGCTCGCGGTCGAGGACAAGCCGCAGACCGGTACGGATCATCGCCTCGTCGTCGGCGATGAGGACGCGGATGCTCATCTGGGCGACCGGAGCGGAAAGGTGGCGTGAACGCGGAAGCCGCCCTCTGGGTGTGGACCGTGTTCGAGTGTGCCGCCGTAGAAGGTCACACGTTCGCGCATCCCGAGCAGGCCGCGGCCGGCGCCGCCGACCGGGTCGCCGTTGCGTCGGCCGCCTACGTCTGTGATTTCGAGTTCGAGCTCGAGTGGCCGGTAGCGGATGCGCACTTCGGCGCGGCTGCCACGGGCGTGCTTGAGGCTGTTCGTAAGCGCCTCCTGGACGACGCGATAGGCGGAGAGCTCCACGCCGGGCTCGAGCTTGACCGATTTGCCCTCGACAGCGAGGACAGTCGGAAGGCCTGCATTGGTGATGTGGCGTACGAGCTCGGTCGTATCGGCGAGACGTGGCTGGGGGGCGAGCCCCGACCGCTCTCCCTGGTCGCGGAACAACCCCAGGAGGCGGCGCATCTCCTCGAGCGCAGCGCGACCCGAGTGCTCGATGGTGCCGAGCGCCTCGGTGACGGTCGGCTCCCGCTGATCGAGCACGCGCCGCGCACCCTGCGCTTGCAAGACGACGACGCCGAGGCTGTGGGTGACGATGTCGTGCAGCTCGCGCGCGATGTGGCGGCGCTCGTCGTCGACCGCTTGGCGGGCGAGGTCGGCGCTGTGCGCGCTGGCCTGCTCGGCGTCCGCTCTCGCTGCTCGCGCGCGTGCGAGCGCGAGACGGACGGCTCGCCCAACCGCCCAGAACACGATCGGGGTCATCAGATCGCTCGCCATACCGCCGGCGCTTCCGTATTCACGGCTCCGAAGGTCGTGGACA